>JAIBBY010000132.1 GCA_019694455.1 Pirellulales bacterium | reverse complement strand
AAGATTTCGCGCGGCGCTTTTCTTCTCTAGCCACTCGCCACTTTCCTCAGCGGCCGCAGGCCGTTGGGGCGGGAGGGAATCTTCCCCTATTCACCTGCTCCACTGCTCACCTGATCCAACTCGTGTGGCTCCGCCAAGTGGTAAGCAACGTGCGATCCTCCAACCGCGCGGCTTCTTCCTTCTCTAGCCACTCGCCACTTTTCCTCAGCGGCCGCAGGCCGATGGAGCGGGGGGGCGGCTTCCCCCATTCACCTGCTCCACTGCTCACCTGATCGAACTCGTGTGGCTCCGC
The DNA here is from genome assembly GCA_019694455.1 of Pirellulales bacterium. Taxonomy (NCBI): domain Bacteria; kingdom Pseudomonadati; phylum Planctomycetota; class Planctomycetia; order Pirellulales; species Pirellulales bacterium. The sequence goes on along the minus strand of JAIBBY010000132.1, from coordinate 2,418 downwards.
GACTTGGCGACTCGGCGTTTTTTCTTCCCCCTCATCACTAACCACTAACCACCAGCCACCAGCCACTTTCTCACCCATCTCCCGGCTCAATCGCCTTGCCGCTGCCGTCCCCCGGAGATTCCACCGCGGCATGCACCAGTACGCGATCGATCCGTGGGCCGTCCATATCGATCACTTCCAGCGACACCCCTTGCCAGGTAAGCCGTTCGCCTACTTTCGGAATGGCGCCCAGTTCATCCAATATCAAGCCCGCCACGGTGCTGTACCCCCGCTCGTCTGGTAATTCCACTTTCAGTTCCAGCCGCTCGATCATCTCGTCGATGCTCACGCGGCCATCGACCAGCCACGACCCATCGGGCCGCCGCACGATCGATTGCTGTTCGTCGCGGTGATGTTCGTCGTGGATTTCGCCCACCAACTCCTGCACCACGTCTTCGAGCGTCACCATCCCTTCGGTGCCACCGTACTCGTCGAGCACCAGCGCCAGTTGCGTATGCTCCTCTTGAAACAACTTGAGCAACCGATCGAGCGGCAACGTCTCGGGCACAAACAGCGCCGGCCGCAACAACTTGCGCAGATTAATCGGCCAACCGAGGTACTGCTGGCGGAACAGGTCTTTGATGTGCACGTACCCCAGCACATGATCGAGGTCCCCCTCGTACACCGGCAGGCGCGAGAAGCCTGCCATTGCCACCGTGCCGATCACCTCCTCGGCCGGGGTGTCGATGTCCAGCGCGTCGAGTTCGATGCGCGGCCGCATCACGTCGCGCACCGGGCGTTCTCCCAATTGCAGCGCTTCGAGCGCCACTTGCTGTTCCGACAGGTCGAGCACTCCTTCGGCCGTGCCCGTCTTGATCAGATGTTGGATATCTTCGATCTGCACCGAGACGTTGGGCGCCTTGTGCGCCCCGATCAGCGCCAGCGCCACATCGGTCGATCGCCCCATGAACCACACCAATGGCTTGGCGGCCGATTCGACAAACCGCATCGGCAGCGCCACGATCCGCGCGAGCGATTCGGCATGTCGCAGCGCGAATCGCTTCGGCACCAACTCGCCGAGCACCAGTTGAAAATACGCCAGCCCCATCACCACCAGCCCCAGGCTCAGCGTCTCGCCTCTGATGCCCCAGAAGTTCACCTTTTGCACGTTGAGATGCTGGGCGACGAGCGGGGCCAGTTCGGCGCCGCCGAACGCGGCCGCCAGCGTGCCCACCAGCGTGATGCCAACCTGCACGGTCGACAGAAAGCGATTGGGGTTCTCGGCCAGCTCGAGCGCAATCCGCGATCCGCGATCGCCCGCCTCGGCCTGCTGTTTCAGGCGTCCGCGTCGCGCCGCAATGATGGCGATCTCCGCCCCGGCGAAGAAACCGTTGGCCAACACCAGTGCGAAGATGATCAGCGATTCAGCGACGATCGGGGGCAAGGTGCTCCTCGAACTGCGGCGGATAAGACGCTGGGGCGCTCCCAGCGGGGCCGTTATTCTACAAGTCGCGGCGCTGCCTCACAATCAAGCGCCGCTCGCCGGTCAGTGGCCAGCCGGCGATCTTTTTCGCCCGCTGGATTCCATTAGCTGATCGTGGATGTATAACCACTCTTTAGCGACGCCCCGGCGGCAGTGCATCGGGCCAGTAGTTGTGTCGCCGGAGCGGCGCTTGTATCCACGGCGTTTCGCTTCTTCTCTTTCGCGGGAGTCTCCCATGAGCACGGCCCAGAATTCGCTCAATGAACTGCTCGAATCGTTTGCCGCCAAGTGCGGCGCCCAGCCCGAATCCCTGCGGCAAGTCGCCGGCATGTTGCAAAGTGGCGACGGTCTGGCTGGCCTCGTCAAGCAATTTCAAGAACGTGGCCTCGGCGATGTGATCTCCTCCTGGATCGGTTCCGGACCCAACCAGCCAATCTCGCCGCGCGAGGTCGAAGACGCCTTCGGCGAAAAGCTCCATCACATGGCGGCCGAGACCGGCGAAGCCAAAGAACAGCTCAGCGCCAAATTGTCCGAACTGCTCCCCGCGCTGATCGACCAGTTGACCCCCGACGGCAAGATGCCTGAGAATAGCTGGCTGCAGCAGGGACTGGATATGCTGCGGCGTTCCGCCAAGTAAGATATTGGGCCCGGTTGGGCGACTCGCGTAGGATCGCGCATCGTTGATATTCCGCCAGCCGGGCGACTTTTGTTGAAGGAGATAGTTGCATGCGAAGTTTGTTTAGCGCAGCGATGCTGCTCATGTTCGGTCTGGCGATGACCGTGGGTTGCGAAGGCGCCAAGTCCGACTTGGAAAAGGCGACCGACGAGGTGAAGGCCGCGGCCGACGACGCCGCGACCAAAGCCGGCGAAACGGTCGACGCGGTGGGCGATGCCGCCGCTGCGGCCGGCGATGCGGTGCTCGACGCCGCCAGCAAGGCCGCTGACGCCGCGAAGAA
>JAIBBY010000131.1 GCA_019694455.1 Pirellulales bacterium | reverse complement strand
GTTGTAGGCGGGTTCGAAGACGTCGCGCAGCCGATAGTAGTCGGTGTGCAAGATGGGATCGTAGCGATGGTCGTGGCATTGCGCGCAGCCAACGCTCAACCCCAAGAGCGACGTCGAGACAATCTTGATCGTGTCGGCCATGGTGGCGTTGCGGGCCAAGTCCTCATCGATGGCCGCCGTGCCAGTGCCGTCGGCCGCCATGCGCAGGAAACCGGTGGCGACCAGCTTTTCGATTTGATCGGGATTGAGATTGGTATAGGGAGGCGTAAGCAGTTCGTCGCCGGCAAGTTGCTCAACAATGAAGGCGTCCAGTGGCTTGTCGGAGTTGAAGGCGCGGATCACGTAGTCGCGATACTTGTAGGCGTAGGGACGGGGGCGATCCTCATCGACGTAGCCATCTGACTCGGCATAGCCGGCCACATCGAGCCAATGACGCCCCCAGCGTTCGCCATAGTGAGGCGAGGCGAGCAAGCGATCGATCAACCGCTCGTAGGCGTCGGGCGCCGTGTCGGCGAGAAAGAGTCGCACTTCGTCGAGCGAGGGGGGCAGACCGGTCAGATCGAAGGTGGCGCGGAGCAGTAGCGCGAGCCTTTCTGCCGGGGGAGAAAAGGCGAGTCCGGCGGGCACCAACTTGTCGACGAGGAAGCGATCGACCGGATTGGCCAACTCGCCATGCTTGGGAACCTCTGGACGGGTCACCGGCTGGAAGGCCCAAAACTGGCGATCTTCTGGAGTGATACCGGGCGAGGCGTTGATATTCTCCGGCTCAGGGCGCTTGGTCGGTGCGCCGGCGTCGATCCACTGGCCAATGAGTTCGATCTGTTGCGCGGTTAGCTTGTGATCGCCAGGAGGCATTTCGCCAGCGAGCGTGCGCACAAAGATGGGACTCTCGTCGCGCTTGCCGGGGACGAGCGCGGCGCCGGCCTCTCCGCCCGCTTCGAGGCTGCGACGGAGGCGCACATCGAGGCCCGACTTGGGCTCTCCCTCCGCGCCGTGGCAGTGAAAACAATGGGCCTTGAAGATCGGGCGGATGTGCTCTTCGAAGGTGATGGCCGGTGGCGCTTGCGCGGTGACGGGATCGGCGTCGGCAGCCAGAGCGCGGCTGGCGAATAACAGCGAGAGCGCGGCGCCATAAAGTGGACGGAGTATCCGACATCCTTGCGCGGACGGACCACTGAGCGGGGTTTGCCGCATGCTGGTCTCCCAGTTGGCGGTTGGTGGAACCCCAGGGGTAGGTGAGGGCGGGGTTCCGGCGTGTTGGTGGGCATTATGGGCAAGCGCGCGGCAAATGGCAAATTATGCGGACCTGAGTCGGCGCCGCGCGGACGTTCGGCGAATTCACGAAACAATTTCTTCCACCACCTGACCGGCGACATCGGTGAGTCGGAAGTCGCGACCGGAGTAGCGGAAGGTAAGCCGCTCGTGATTAAGACCGAGTTGGTGCAGGATGGTGGCGTGCAGATCGTGCATGTGGACCTGCCCGGCGACAGCGAGATGACCGAACTCGTCGGTTTGGCCGTAAGAAAGTCCGGGCTTGAAGCCGCCGCCGGCGAGCCAGATGGTGAAGCCTGCGGGGTTGTGATCGCGGCCGGTGCCGTTCTTTTCGGCGTAGGGGGTGCGTCCGAACTCGCTCCCCCACCAGACGATGGTGTCTTCCAGAAGGCCGCGCTGTTTGAGATCGGCCAAGAGCGCGGCGATGGGCTGGTCGACGGCGCGGGCGTGATCGGCGTGCTTGGGCAAATTCGAGTGCTGATCCCAGGCGGGGTTGGCGGTGCTGTCGCCGTAGGTCACCTGCACATAGCGCACGCCACTTTCGCAGAGTCGGCGGGCCATGAGGCACTGCCGGCCAAAGTTGTCGGTGGGCTGTTGACCGATGCCGTATTGCTCCAGCGTGTGCCGCGTTTCTCGCGATAGATCGAGCACGTCGGGGGCGTGCTGCTGCATGCGCCAGGCCAGTTCGCAGGAGCGGACAACGGCAGCAAACTGGTCGTCGCTGGCCAGCGGTGGTTGCTGCGCGCTGTTGAGCGCTTGCAGGCGGCGGAACTGCGCTTGCTGCTGTGCGGGAGTCTGCTGCTGATTGGCGAGATTGCGAATGACCGCCTCGGTGGCCGGGGCGCCGGCCTTGCCAATCGCGGTGCCTTGAAACTCGGCGGGCAGAAAGGCGTTGCCGTAGTTGCGCGAGCCGCCGTTGCCGGCCGAGGGGCAAATGGAGACGAAGCCGGGGAGATTCTCGTTTTCGGTTCCGAGTCCGTAGAGGGTCCACGATCCGATGGAGGGGCGCACAAAGTTGGTGGCGCCGCAGTGCAGAAAGAGCGTGGCTGGCCCGTGCGCGACCCCTTCGGTCTGCATGCCATGCAGCAGGCAGAGATCGTCGATATGCCGGGCGGTGTGCGGAAACAGATCAGAGACCCAACGGCCAGTTTGGCCGTGCCGGGCAAAGTTCCAGGGAGACTTCATCACGCGATGCGACGATTGACCGTCGCCGCTGTTGGCGCGCTGACGAGCGTCGTCGAACGGCATCTGCTTGCCGTCGTCGTTGGCCAGACGCGGTTTGTGATCGAACGAATCGACCCGGCTTACTCCCCCCTGCATGAAAAGAAAGATGACGCGCTTGGCGCGCGGTGGGAAATGCGGAGCGCCGCGGGGCGATACCGCCGATCGCGCCACGCTCGTTTGCGCGGCAAGAGCCGACCAGGCGAGCGCGCCAAAGCCGCAGGCGGCCTCT
>JAIBBY010000130.1 GCA_019694455.1 Pirellulales bacterium | reverse complement strand
AGCGGCACAATAATCCACTTCCATGAAGCACTTTGAAAGCGAAAGCCTGAGCCACGATCCAATCCACGGCTATATCGCTTTCACCTCCGCCCGATCCCTGCCAGAGGGGGAGGTCGCCGAGCAACACTTGATCGATCATCCCTGGGTGCAGCGATTGCGGCAGATCCACCAATTGCAAACCGCCTGGTGGGTCTACCCCTCGGCGGAGCATACGCGGTTTCAGCATGTGGTGGGGGCGATGCACCTGGCCAGCCGCGCGACCGCCGCCCTCTACGATAGCCTGGCCGCAGTCTGCGACGACGTGCCCAGCCGCGGCTATGTCGAATCGCTGTTGCGCCTGGCCGGCCTCTTGCACGACGTGGGGCACGGGCCGTTTGGCCATTTCTTCGACGACGAGTATCTGGCCGACTATGGGCTGACGCACGAAACGCTAGGCCGCACCATCATCCTCAGCGAACTCGGCGACCTGATCCGCCGCGTGCGCCGCAACCCCCACTCGCGGCTGGCGCCCGGCGAAACGCTCGACCCGGCCCACATCGCGTTTCTCATCACCCGCCCATCGCTTACCGCCGTGGCCGCCGGCCCGCGCTGGCTCACGCTGCTGCGCAGCCTGTTCAGCGGCATCTACACCGTCGACAACATGGACTTTGTCCTCCGCGACGCCTACATGACCGGCTACAGCACCAAGGCGTTCGATCTCGATCGCCTGCTGCACTACAGCTTCTTCACCCGCGACGGCCTGGCCTTGCACGCCCGAGGCGCCGCCGCGCTCGCCAGCTTTGTAGCCGTGCGCGCAGAACTCTTTCGTAGCGTGTACTTTCACCGCACGGTGCGCGCCATCGATCTGGCTCTGGGCGACCTGTTCGCCGACAGCAAATCGCTGCTGTTCCCCGGCAACCCACTATCGAACCTGCCGTCGTACCAGCGGTTCACCGAGTGGTCGCTGTTGGTCGATGTGGCCCGCTGGCGCGCAAGCGACGACCCAGGCCGCCGCGAGCTCGGCGAGCGCTGGCGCGCCTTCTTGTCGCGGCAAACGCCGTGGCGCATGGCCTGCGAGCGTACGCAATACTTTGGCCCGGGCATGGCCGAGCGGATGAGCATCTTCAGCCGCCAGGAGTTTGTCGAGCAGGCGCTGCGCGAGCGCTTGCCTGCCGAGCTAAAAATGATCCCCTTGCGGATCGACCTGGCGCGGCACGTGCATCGGCCGGGCACGCGGGGACCGACGGCGGGGCAGAACTTTTTGTTCGATCCGGCGACGCAGCAGACCCGGCCGCTGACCAGCAGCGAGTTGATGCGGCAGTTGCCGCACAGCTACCGCATTTGCCGAGTCTATTCGCAAGACCGGCAATACGACGCCGCGCTGGCCGCCGCGCTCGATGAACTGGTGGGGGGAGAAGAAGACGTGGCGACCAATATGTGAGCGGCTAGAGAATGCCCAACGTCATGCAGAGCGATCAGGCCGCGAGCGACGAGGCATCGCCGGCAATCGACTTGGCCAATTCCTCGGCCTTCTCCACAATGAGCGCATCCATGCGTCAATCTCTGCAGTTTGGTAGTTCCGAAAAAATGTCGATTTCCCTCGGGTGACACAAGATTTAGGACAGGTCCTGATTGCTCAGGAGCTAGAGCATGCTACGGTTGCCCACTAGTGTTCACAGTCCGAGTTCTCCCGCTTTTTGGTTGTTTGCCAGCGTCCTGGTGGTCATTCATTTAGGCTTCTTCGTATCGCTTGTCTGGTGGGTGGTTAAGTACCGGAATCCGTTGGGCATCGCCGGCGGGTACTTTCTTTCGCACACCGCAGTGGCCACGATTGTGTTGCCGTTTCTGTTTTCCGCCACTGGTGAAGAGGCTTGGGCGCTTTCCTTATATCTAATGTACTGTATCGACCTGCCGAGCTTGTTCTTGCTAGTGATGACTGATCTTGATCTCAACTCCCCAACCATGATGGCAATTGCCTATGTCATTGTGGGTGGAGGTATTTACGCTCTGATTGGGCTCATCGTCGGGTCCGTCGCGTGGCTCTTAAGGGGACAGCGCATTCGTCATCGCACAGGATAATAAAGCTTTGTCGATTTTCAGAACGAGCGAAGATGCGCGTGCAAGGCCAGCGTCGGCAATACTCGTGTCAACGCTCGGTCTTTTGATTATCTTGGTGCTTGGCTCGTTGACTCTCTGCTGATCGGACCTCTCCGAGTTAGCAAACCGGTTGCTCATGTGCCCCGCAGGGCGCCGGCCTGGGACCCTTGCCTGTGAGGAGAACTGCATGCCGCAACTCGACCGGATTACCTTCGATCCCAACGTGATGGGTGGCAAGCCCTGCATCCGCGGGATGCGAGTCACGGCGCGCATGATCGTGGGCTTGATCGCCAGCGGCGCGACGCCTGACGAAATCCTGGCGGACTATCCCTATCTTGAGGCCGAGGATATTCACGCCGCGCTGGCCGCCGCGCTCGACGAACTGGTGGGGGGAGAAGAAGACGTGGCGACCAATATGTGAGCGGCGAGAGAATGCCCGTCATCGACGGCGGCTAACGGCCCACGAGTGCCGAGGTGTTATGAACCAGCCCAAACCAGAATATGCGATCGTCGTGCCGATCGAGGAAGTAAAGCCGCGCGCTGCAAGCCTCAAATGGTGGATTCTGGCGCCACTTAGCATTCTGCTGCTGCCGGTGGCGCTGTACGGGATCACCAAGATTCCGATCGTGGAGCAATATCGCCTATCGAAGAAAGGCAATTCCATCGCGATCTACGACGGGTTCGAGTTCGTGGGGAGCGACCGGTTTAGAGCGTATCCCCAGAAGTTAA
>JAIBBY010000129.1 GCA_019694455.1 Pirellulales bacterium | reverse complement strand
TGGCCGAGGAATCGTTCTCGCTAGTCGAGAATGAAGAAATCGCTTCGGCTGGTTGTCCTGGAGGACGCTGGATCACGGCCTGGAAGGGACAGGCGACCAGTCTCACGGCCGACGCGTTCAACTTCGTGCCGCCTCCGATGGGCGGGCGCAGTGGCAGCGCGATTTTCGACGCGGCGGGAACCAAGATCATCGGCTTATTGGCCTGGGGTGGTGGTGGCGAAGGGACGGCGCAGACCATCGGCGAGATTTATCGCGCGATGCGCGGCGAAGCGGCCAAGCTCTACACCAAGCAGCCAAGAGAAGCGGCGCGGATCGTGCTGGTTGGGCACCGCGCCGTGCTGCCGGAACCGCTCGCGCCGCTGGCCGACATCGCGCCGCGACAAGCCCCCTGCCCGAACTGCCCGCCCGTCGGTCCGTCGCCAATCAGACCACCCGCGCGACCCAATCAGCCGCCGAGTAATCCGGGTGGCGGCGACAACATGCCGTTTCCGCTGCCGCCGGGCATCGTGCCGAGCGAACCGCAGCCGCCACAATCTCCACCGCCCTCGACCAACAGCGGCAAGCCGTGCGAGTGTGACGGCGCCGGCAAGTGCCAATGCAAACCCGAGGATCAATGCCTGTGCGACGGCAAGGACACGGCGGCGCTACTGGCCCGCGTGACGATCTTGGAGGCGCAGATCAAGGCGCTCGCCAACCAGAAACCGCCCGAGCAAAAGCCGCTCGACCTGGACGCCATCACCGACTACGTGCGGCGCCACCTGCCGCCGATCACCGTCGAAACCATCGACGATGACATGCAAACGCGCGATCGCGACATCGTCTACCTGGGCGAGTCGATCAAACTTCGGCTGCATCCAATCGCTCGATCGCGGGAGGCAGCGCCCAACGAGTGAGGACGTTCTTTCATGCCTGACGATGGAGTCAGCGACATCCCTCACGTAGATGGAGATGTACAGATGGCAGAAGCCTTGACCGAACCTGGCAACCTGAGTGTAGCCATGACGGCGATGGCCAACGGGTTCGGCGCCGCCGCGACCCGCCGCAATGATGCCGCTGACCAGTTGGCCAGCGACTCGCAGCGGATGTGGTCGATCGCCATGACGACCCCGACGGTGAACGCCGCGCTGGGATTCCGCACGGCCACGGAGAGCGGCAGCGGGCGGACCCGCGCCGAGACCAACAATCCGGCGGAGACCGGAGTAGGCACGAAAGCCTAGCGCTATGGACGCGCAGCAACTCGCCCAGGACGCCATCGCGAGAGTCGAGGCCGCCGATCAAGAGGCCATGACTTCTCGCCTGGCGTTCGCGGCGGGCCGTTTTAACGACTTCTATCGACAGCGAGCCGACGAAGCGGCCAAGAGGATCGACGATGCCTACCGCGCAGCAAATCCAGGATCGCAGCCCGGTCCAGGAGATTGGCAAACGGACAGCGGAAACAGTGCCGGGCCTACAAGCAGCGGCGCACGCGGTGGGACTGGAGGATCACCGCCGAATGCTGCGGGACAACGCCAGCCGCGTGCGTGATGGTCACCGCGCAATGATGTTGGCGGCGGGATTCAACCCGCGACAACTGGGAGCGTCTGACGAAGCAGACGACGCGGACATGGGCGGCATCGTGGTCACTGGCGATATCACGTACAGCGGCGTCATGCCACCCGCGATGCAGCAGCAAATGCAATCGCAACCCGCGCCAGCCGTCGCCGGCGGTGTGCCCGGCTGGGTCAAGTCGGGATTGGTGGCGACCGGCATGGTGGGTAGCGCGCTGGGCGGCGCGCTGCTGCCGGGACTGATGGGCAATCAGCGGCCAGCACCGCAGCCGTCCGCGCCGCCGTCTTACACCGACACGAACACGAACTACGAATTGCAAATCATCAAGGACGACGAACCAAAGGAGAAACCATGAAGCGACTACTGCTGCTACTCGCCTTGTGCGGCCTGCCTGCCGCGCCAGCGCTGGCCATCGTGCCGTGCGAGCCGTATCAGGCGGCGCCGCAACCGACCGCGCCGCAGATTCTCAATCAGAACCCCGGCGAACTGCATCCGATCATGCCGATCGTGAGCGGCACGTATCATCGCGTGGGGCGCGTGTGGTGGGCGCTGTTTGGGCCGCGCACATGGTAGAGCCAATGCCGAGCGACGCGCCGGGCGCGTTCGCCATCGCGGCTGCGATGATTGGCGCGGCTTTGAGCGGCGGCGCGTTGGTGTTCGCGGCGCTGTGCTGGCTGGCGCGGCGCGTGCTGAGTGAGCACGACGAGGGAGATTTTTACGGACAGTGAGAGACAAGCCGCAAGCGCTCCTTGCGGGTCGCCCGCTGGCGGAATGGAAATCGAAGGGACTCGGCCGCCAGCGGGTTTTTTGAGACACGAGAGAAACGGATGTCCGATTCGACCACCACACGCCATCGCAATCGCCCGCGGGCCTACATTAGCGGCCCCATCAGCAAGGGGGACCGCGCCGATCACATCACGCGCGCGGTGGAAGCCTTTCGCTGGTTGATCGAACTAGGCTACGCGCCGCTCTGCCCGCAACTGTCGATCTACGCCGAGGATTGGCACGGCTGCGAATTTCCACACGAGATATGGATGGAAGTAGACCTGGCCTGGCTCGCGCACGCCGAGATAGTGATTCGCCTAGAAGGCGAGAGTGTGGGCGCGGACATTGAGGTCGAGGCGGCGCTGGCGCGTGGCGCTCGCGTGGTCTATCTGGCGCGTGACGCGGGGCGGGCGCGATTGGCCGACATGCTGACGGAGACGACACGTTGAGCGGGGCGACGAATCATGCACGAACTGGACACCAAGTTGGTCGATGCCCTGCGCAGCGCGGCGAGGCTGG
>JAIBBY010000128.1 GCA_019694455.1 Pirellulales bacterium | reverse complement strand
CGGTTTCACGCATCGCTCGGCCAGCGCCGTCACTTCGCCCTGAATGCCGCGTCGCAACCGCCGCGTGAACGCCCACACCAAGATCGTGCACCACAGCCACAGCCAGATGCCCGCCGCGATGTAAAAATCGATCCCCAGCACCGGAGTTGGCTGCGGGGCGAGCCAGGAGTCGTAAAAGAAGTTTTTCGCCATTCTCGACAGCAAGATCGCCAACATCGCGCCCAGCAGTAGTTCGTACCACCAGCGAATCAGCCAGCCCGCATGCCGCTCGGCCAACCGGCTGACTGACCGATCCAACTCGGCCGAGGCCGATCCAATGAACGCCGTCGCCGCTTGTCGCGACTCGCGCGCCAAGGCGTCTGGCTCGGTGACCGCCACCGCCAAACCCGCCTCGGTGGCGTACCCGTCCACAATGATCGCCGCGGTGCGCAGCTCGTCTTGTTCGATTGTGCTGGCTACCGCCCGGTCGGCGGTTTGCTCCGCGCTGCGATCCTGCTGCCGACGGCGCAGCACGCGACCCCCTTCAAACACACCCCACAAGGCGATTTGCGCCGGCGTCCGCGCTCGAAACAGCGCCCAGCCCGATAAGATGCCTCCCAGCCCGGCGTACGCCCGCAGCACCAGAGAAAACGGGCTGAACCCCCAGCGGCTGGTGACTTCGGCCAGCAGGCGATTCTCCCAAGGGCGTTGACTTTTGAGCAACTCGTCGCGCAGCGAGGCGACAAACCGGGCTGTGACCCGCGCGCGCTGCTCGGTGAGAGCCGTTTCGAGCTGCGCGACCGGCGGCATCGCCTGGTCGAGCCGCGTTTGGCACGCCGTCAGCGTGTCGGCGACCAGGTCCAGAAAATTCGCCCGGCGAATGCGCTGCGCGGCGGTGCCGGCCAGTTCGCTGTCGAGCAGTTCCAACAGCCGCAAAAAATCTCCCTCCGGTGGCAGCCCGCTCTCCGCCCGCTCGGATGCGGCCACCGAATCGACAAAGAACATTTCGCCCACGCGATAGTCGGGCGCGAGCATGGCGCGCCAATCCTTGCGAATGTCGTCGCTGGAGTCGGCGTGCGTCTGCACAAAGATCAGCCGCGCTCCCGGCGCCGCCGAGGCCAGTTCGGCCAGCACCCGCGCGCTGCGGTACTTCTGCTGCGTCGAGGTGACGATCAGCACATCGCAGTGCGGCAGCAGCTTGCGCAGCCGTGCCAGGTTCGTCTCGCCTGCCGCGGCGTCCTCGGTTGTGTCCGGGTCAGGGCAGTCCACCAGCGCAAAATGCCGCAGCGTGTCCAGTTCGCGCTGCACCACATGCATGTCTGCCGCAAAGCCAAACTCGGCCGGCGCATGCTTGGTGTGGCAGATCAAGGTCGGCCGCCGTGTCGTTGGCCGTTCGCGCCCCGCCTGTGTCACCTCGGCGCCCACCAGCGCGTTGACCAGTGTGCTCTTGCCCGTTCCGGTGCCACCGAGCATCGCCACCACCAGCGGCGCTTCGAGCCGCGCGCGCAAATGACTGGCGCGGTCGGCCAGCCGGTGCGCCAGCGCCGCGGCATGCTGCGCGGCGGGCCAGCGGGGTGCGCGATCTGACCAATCGTTGAGCCGCGCCGTCAGCGAATCAACCTCTGCCAACAGCTCCAGATTTGCAAGTTCCGATGGGCTCATCAGCAACCAATTCGTTTGCCAGGCGCGCAGCGCAAAAGACCAATCTCTCACGTCAATGATACCACGCCCGTGCGCTAGCAGGCTGTTGAAGGATTCAACGGGCAGCTAGGCGGTACGCGACCACCAGGGCTCATGTCGCCCGGCGCCCTGCAAACGAAGCGCCAGAATCCGCGCGGCCAGCGCCGACAAGAGCCGGCCCGAACGGCCTGCCGGCAAGGTGGACGCGACCACATCGTCGCAATCGAGCGCGCCGGTCAAAAGTAGCGACAGCGGTGTCGCCAGTTCCGCGGCATCGTGCGCGATCACGATGATCGCCGCCAGCGAACCCGATTCGCTCCGCCAGTGCGCCTCGCAGCGTAGCGGATCCGCGTCGGCCAATCCCAGATCGGCCTGCGTGATCACGATTCGCTCGCCGCCAACGGTACCCGACGTGCGCCCGATATGCGCCACCTGCGGATCAGTCCAAACGATGTTGCAATTTGCGCTGTCACTACTTCGGCGGGCGCTCTGTCCGCCAACGAACCGTTCCACCAGCGCCCCCTCGGCCCCTGGCTCGTGGCCGCAAGCAGGGCCAATCGCAAATATCCGGCCATTGGTAGTGCGCAGCCGCGCATCGACGACAATCCGACCCGACTCGCAGATGATGCCAGCGGCCGCCAGCGCCATCCGGTCAAGTTTCACCTCGCGCGGCGGATCGCAAATGACCTGATCGACGAGCAGCTTCTGCTGTCCGCCTGCCCCCGCGATCGTCACGATCCGCGCTGGGCCGACACGCTCGTCGCCTGCCACACGATAACCCATATGCGTTCTTACGCCGTCGCGACCCAGACCGGCCAGCACCAACGATTGAGCCTCGTTCCCCGCCTGGTCCGCCAAGCGAAGTTGCTCGGCTACCCAATGCGTCTGACATCCTGCCCGAGCCAGCGCCTGCGCCAACTCGAGCGCCTTGCTGTCGTCACCGACCACTGCCACTCGCGCCGGCAAGTCGCCCTGACAGTGCCAATTGTCGTGCGTCCAGACGTTCGCCGTGGGCGATTCAATTTCGACCGCTTCCAGCGCCAACAGGCCGCGCTCGAAACACACGTCACGCCCATGCACGGCCACCGAGTTGTGCCCTGTGAAGACGGCATGTCCTGCCTTCACTTGGCCGCCCCGTGCGACTAGCTCGGTGATCGCCTCATCGGTTTCCAGGCCGTGGCCGGTCATGCCAGGCCGTTGTTCCAATA
>JAIBBY010000127.1 GCA_019694455.1 Pirellulales bacterium | reverse complement strand
AGCAGGGCACGGGCGGGTCGCTGACGTTTTCCAGCCAGTACGGGTTGGTGGACGTGGCACGCCTACCGGTCGTGGAGGCGGATGGCGTACCTCAACCTGTGCCTGCCACGCCGTCGAATACCAGCGATGCACCCGCGCCGCCAGGGGGGGACGACGTCTTTGCCCTGCTTGAGCGACTGGCCGATCTGCACGCTAAGGGGATCCTCAGCGCCGAGGAGTTCGCCGCCAAGAAGACAGAACTGTTGAACCGGATTTAAAGCTTTCTGCCCACCCTGATGTTACCCACGCCCCTACCAGAGATCAGAGTTTTCATCGGTCAGAGAAGAATGGGGACACCACCACCCGAAACCCGATGAAGTTGCCGCGGCCGCCGGGACCGTAGTCGCCGCGGACGGCGCAGCGCGCGTCCCTCGCAAAGTCGTCGAACGCGCCGCCCCGCAGCACCCGGCTGACGACATTGTCTGGTGCATTCAAATCTTCCCGCGCCTGACATTGCGGACCTTCCGGGGGATAGGGATAGTCGCCATACAGACTGCGCGTCCATTCCCAGACGTTGCCGCTCATCTCCTCGCAACCGTAAGGGCTGGCGCCGCCAGGGAAACAGCCTACCGCGCTGGTCGCACCGAGGCCGGTCTTGTCGTAGTTGGCGCGATTGGGGTCGGGCTCGCTTCCCCATGGATAAATCCGCCCGTCATCACTGCGGGCCGCTTTTTCCCACTCCGCCTCCGAGGGCAAGCCGATTCCTACTGAACCGTCGGCGAATCCTTGCCAGAATCGGCATTCGGATTCGGGCAGAGGGTCTGCCATGGCCAGTCGTTCGGGGGCGAGTTTGCACAACCGCCCATTCAGCCAGCGGCAGTAAGCCAAAGCCTCGTGCCAGCTCACGCCCACGACGGGATGGTTCGCGACCTCCCGCGAGGAATGCGACCCATCTCCGCTGGCTTCGACAAAAACGGCGAACTGCGCCACCGTCACCGGCCAGCGGGCCAAATAGTAACCCGGTAGCGAAATCCGGTGCAGGTCATCACCCATCTTGAAATCACCAGCAGGGATTTCGATGAAACCGAAAAACGGTTCATTCGGGAGATACCAATGCCCGGCATCGAAGCGCGGATCGCCCAAGCGCGCCAAGATGTCGCCTACGCGGGTACGCAGGATTGGCTTGGATGTTGCCGATGCCTCCAAATCGCTCAACAACACCACGATGCGCCGAGCGCACTCCGCCCGGACCGGCTCGCCGCTGTCGCGCCATTCCAGCGCCGCCGTGGCCGCCAACTCGGCGGCGGAAAATTGCGCGTTCGGTTGGCTGCCGGCTTGGGCCAGCGCGCCGATGAAATCCCGCGCCGACCGAGTGGCATTGATGGTCATATAGCCGACCAACAGCAAGATCGGTTCGCGCCACCAGGGATCGTCCAGCCGATTGTTTAGAACGGCGAGGATAGCCTCACGACCTTCTCCACCGATCACCTCCCGCAGGTAGCGCGCGACCAAGAATTCCTGAAGGGCCAGATGAATGAAGCGGTACGCGCCGTCGCGCTCTTCCAGCACGCTGCCACGCTGGCGGGCATGGCTGAGGAAGTCGTCGATGCGTGGCTTGAATTCGCTCTCCTCGCGCAACGCCTTCTTTAGCGCCGGCTCTTCGATCTCGCGTCCTTGATCGCGGCCCTGCTGGTGCATGTGGAAAGCGAGATGCTGCACCATGTCGCGATACAGCTTCCAATCCGTCGACAGTTCGCGGATGTCGCTCTCTTCGCGCCCGTAGTCTACTTGCAGCAGCGCGTTGATGGCCTTGTCAAACAGCTCGGCGCGCTCGTCGGGCAACTTGCGGTTGTTGAAATGCACGATTAACAACAGCCGCACCATGAGTGGGCTATCCACGAAAGTTTCGGCCTGCTGACCGAGCCGCGCGCGGCGTTCTTCTTCCAGCCGCCGAATGCCACCCAGCAAGTCACTCGCCTGGTCGGTGCGCAACGCTGCGTCGAGCGGGTAAATGCAGGCATAGGCCTGGCGCACCATCGGCGCGATGTGTTGCTCAAAGTCGAGCGGCTGTACGGCGATCTCGCGAAAATTTGCGCCCAGTGCCGTGCGCCCGCTGCGGTAGGCGACGGTGCGGCAGGTGACCACGACGCGCATGGCCTCGCGCCCGTGTACCAACTCTTCCACCGACTGACGCACCTCGGCGCGCTCGTTCTCGTTCGCCACTTCGTCCAGCCCATCCAACAGCAGGAGCACGTCCCGGCCGTCCTTGAGCAGCTTGACGAAGAAGTCGATGGGGAGATCGAAATCCGCCTGCTTGCTGATCAGGTGATGCGAGATGAAGTGAGCCAGGGTTCGCTCGTACGCCGGTGCGTTGCCCGCCAGGTTGCGGCGGTAACGCGCGAAGGAGGCCAAGGGCACGAAGATGGGTAGCGGTAGTTCGTTCGGCTTGCATTCCTGGGGCTTGCCCGGTTTGCCTTGCTCGTCGGGTTCGCCCGGCTTCATCAAAGGGCCAAGACGCGAACGCGCCGGATCGGGTTGACCGCTCAGTAGCGAAAACGCGAGCGCCCAGGCCATGTGCATTAGCACCGTCGTTTTGCCGGAACCTGGTCCGCCGATGATAACCAGGCGATTGCCCGACCCCAGCACCTGGTTCAAGGCGATATCCGCGCCGCCCCACCCCATCCATTTAGCGCGCAGCGGCACATAAGCCTTCTCCAGTGGCAGCAACACTACCGGCGCCCCGCCCGCCCGCTCGATGCCACGCAGTTCGATGTGTTCCGTGCGCGCTTGCAGCCAACGCAGATAGCCGGCGACCTGCTGCGCGATCTGTTCTTGGCTCAGGCGTTGGTCGCTTGCGGCGTGGTAGTGGTTGACGATCTGCCAGCCGGTGTTGATCGCACCGGTGTGATTGCCGGCGACCGCCACACCACCCGCCCCCGCTGCGACGGCGCCGTCGCCTTGGGCGATGGCGCCCGAGCCATGAAGTTCGGCGTTATTCATTTCGCGAGGTTCCGGCTGCGCCGTCCGAGGGTCTTGCGTCTTGTCGCCGAGCGCGTCGGCAACCCGAGCGATCAGCTTCCGAAAAAATGTGGGCATGATTTGGCGGCGAAGGACAGCTCTTTATT
>JAIBBY010000126.1 GCA_019694455.1 Pirellulales bacterium | reverse complement strand
AGCTACCCGGAGTTCCTGACGGTCGTCGGCCGCGCTCAGGCGCAGTTGGCGGAGTGCCTGGTAGAGGACGCAAAGCAAACTGTTTGAAAAGAGCTGGCAGAAGGTCAGCACTCACTTTGACGCGCGATCTCCGTCTCGGCGCGCTACGGCCAGGCTTGCACCGCACGACCTATCGATGAAGGCCAGTTTTTGGCTTGAGTGAGGAAGAACAACCGCGGAGACGCAGGGACGCAGAGGGGAAATAAAGATCAGGCGAGGATTTCTTGCACGATGCGGCAGGATTGATTGTCGGTGAGGCGCTGTTCCTGACCGTTGTAGAGATAGGTCAAGCGGGTGTGGTCGATGCCCAGCAGGTGCATGAGCGTGGCGTGGTAATCGTTGGTGCTGACGGGATCGACGACGGCGCGGTGGCCGAACTCGTCGGTGGCGCCGTGGGCCACACCGCCGCGAATGCCGCCGCCGGCGAGCCACATGCTAAAGCCTTGGCCGTTGTGGTCGCGGCCCACCTGATCGGCGGCGCCGGTTCCCTCGGTCACGGGGAGCCGGCCGATCTCGCCGCCCCAGTGGACGATCGTCGACTCGAGCAGCCCGCGGCTCTTGAGATCTTTGATGAGCGCGGCGGCAGGTTGATCGGTTTTCTTGCAGCACGGCGGCAACGCGCCGCGAATGCCGGTGTGGTTGTCCCAGATCTGCCCGGCGATGAAGACCTGCACGAAGCGCACGCCGCGCTCGATCAAGCGGCGGGCGATTACCAGTCGCGCGCCGTATTCGGCGGTGTCTGGATTGTCGAGTCCGTAGAGCGCGCGAGTGGCCTGGCTCTCGCTCGAGATGTCGAACGCTTCCTTGGCCGCGGTTTGCATGCGCGCCGCGAGTTCGTAGCTGGCAATACGGGCTTCCAGGTCGCTTTCGCCCGGGTGGCGCGTGAGGTGATCGCGATTGAGCGCGGCCAATAGCTCCAGATTTTGTCGCTGCGGCGCGCCGTGCAGGTGCGCGGGGGGATCGAGATTGAGGATGCGTGGTTCCTGGGTGCGGGCCACCGTGCCTTGAAACAGCGGCGGCATCCAGCCGTTGGACCAGTTGCGCACGCCATCGACAGGGAGTCCGCCCGGATCGGGCAGCACCACATAGGCGGGGAGATTGTCGGTTTCGGCGCCGAGGCCATAGGTGACCCAGGAGCCGAGCGCCGGTCGGCCGGGCTGGGCCTTGCCGGTGTTCATCGACCAGATGGAAGGCTCATGGCCGTTGATATCGGTGTGCATCGAGCGGATCAAGGCGATGTCGTCGACCACTTCGGCCAAGTGAGGCAATAGCTCGGAGAGTTCGATGCCGGACTGGCCACGTTTTTCGAACTTCCACGGGCTGGCGAGCAGTTTTTTGCTGGCGCGATTGACGAAGCTATAGACGACCTCGCCGGGGTAATCCTGGCCATCGCGTTTGGCCAACTCGGGCTTGGGCTCGAAGAGATCGATATGACTGGGTCCGCCGTTCATGAACAGCGAGATCATCGCTTTGGCGCGCGGCTGGTGATGCGTGGGCTTGGGGGTCATATCGAAGACGCGCGGCTTGATGAGATTGGGCGCGGCGCTTGCGCCGTCGCGTTCGAGCAGCGACGCGAGCGCCAATGAGCCAATGCCCAGCGCGTTGCGCGAGAGGAACTGACGGCGGTTGACCGTGGCCGGCAGAAAGGCTTCGCGGGATGTATGACTCATGCGAGGGGCCTCATGGTGAGAACGGAGTCGGTGGCGCTGTCGTGCCTAGTTACTCCACATACAAAAATTCATTGGCGCTCATGAGCACCTGGCACAGGCTGGCCAGGGCGGTGAGGGCGTGATCGGGGGCAGGTTGCCCCTCGGCGGGGGGCGTCTTGGCGAGTTCTTCAATTTGGTGGGTCATCAGGTCATCGGCCAGTTTGCGCTCGTGCTCGGCGGGGGGGCGGCAGTAGGCAAGTTGCCAGGCGCGGTCGATTTGCGCGGCCCGATCGGCGCCCGATTCCAACCGCACCCGCCAGGCAAAGCGGCGCGACTCGGCGACTAAAAACGCGCTGTTCATCATGACCAGCGATTGCGGCGAGACGGTCGAAGAAGGACGACGGTCGCAGTTGGTTTCCATCACCGGGGCATCAAACGCGCGGAGCATGGCCACCGGCTGACTGCGACGGACTTGCAAGTAAACGCTGCGGCGCGAGGCGGCATCGCCAAGCAAGGCGTCGACGGTGGTCGGCGCGTCGGGGACTGGAGAGGGGCCAACGGCGATCTGGCCGACATTGTCTTGAGTGACGGGAACCGAAGCGCCGAACATAGCGCGATCGAGCGCGCCAGAGACGGCCAGGACGCGGTCTCGAATCATTTCGGCTTCGAGTCGCCGCACGGGATAACGCCAGAGCAGGTGATTGTCGGGATCGAGCGCGGACTTGGCCTCGTCGATCTGGGACGACTGCCGATACGCTACGGAGGTCATCATCAACTTGTGCAGTCGCTTGAGGCGCCAGCCTCCTGCGACCAACTCGCTGGCCAAGTAGTCGAGCAGTTCGGGATGCGTGGGGCGCTGCCCCATCTGGCCGAAGTCGGAGGGGGTGCCGACGATGCCTTGGCCAAAATGGTGCATCCAAACGCGATTGACCAACACGCGGGCTACGAGTGGATGCTGACCGCTGGTGAGCCAGCGGGCGTAGGCGAGTCGCCGGCCGGTGGTGGGAACCGCTTCGGCATCGGCGGCAAAGTCGAGCGGGGCCTCGCTGGGGGAGCAGACCGCCAAACCGCCGGGGGGCAATTCTTGCTGAGGTTGTCGATGGTCGCCGCGATGGAAGAGAAACGTCGGCGGAACCTGGCCGGGAACTTCGGTGAGGGCCTGGATAAAGTCCTCAACCGGTTTTTGCGCTTGCAGTTCGCCGATGCGCGCGTCGAATTTCTTCAGTTCGTCGGCAGCCGCTTGATTGTATTGATACAAAACGCCGGGGGTGATTTTGAGGCTGGGGTTGTCGTCGAGCAGTTTTTGCTGCTCGGGGGCGCGCTTGTCGTCTGGCGCTTGATAGGCCGCGCGCAGCGCATCGCGCTGTTCGGCGGGGAACTTTTCCAACTCTTTCTCGAGCGCGGCGGCCATGAACTCCGACTGCTTTTGCTCGCGCTCTTGGGCGACCACGGCGACTTGGGTGTTGACCTCTTGCGCCTTGGCGCGATCGGCGTCGGTATAAAGCGAAATCAGTCGCTCGGGGCGGGAGCGCCAGGCCTTCCAGTTGTAGGCGGGTTCAAAGACGGCGCGCAGCCGATAGTAGTCGGTGTGCAAGATGGGATCGTAGCGATGGTCGTGGCAT
>JAIBBY010000125.1 GCA_019694455.1 Pirellulales bacterium | reverse complement strand
GTGAGCCTGGGACCGTTCTACGAGAACAATGGCGGCACAACCACCGCCAACGTGCTCGGCACTGCCTTCGATGGCGATGACACCTCGTCGATCAGCGACACGTTGACCATTCTCAACGTGGCCCCGATCATCACCAGCTTGACCGCGACTGAGATTCCCAATCCGGGCCCCGGCGGATGCATCATCAGCTTCTCCGCCACCGCCTTCGATCCGGGTATCTTCGACATCCTGGTCTTCGACTGGGATCTGGATAACGATGGTCAATACGACGACTACACCGGTGTGCCCACTCCCAACACCCTCTACGGGCTGGGCGTCCACACGGTCAACGTCCAGGTTTCGGATGGCGACGGTGGATTCGGGTTCGCCTCGTACACCTTCGAGTGCGTTCCCGAGCCGACCACTTGGGTCGTGATTGCCCTCTCCGGAGGCGCCATGGCCCTGGCCACTCGGCTACGTCGGCGCAAGTCGGCCTAGCGGTTTCGCCTGTGCTAACCATCAAGAGCCGCTCTCGCTTCGGCGAGGGCGGCTTTTTTTGTTGCCCCACGACGCTCGCGCCGTCCTGTACCGTGCCAGATTGGCGCCTATACTGGACCTAAGCCGCCGGACTGCTGCCATTGGTCCCCAATGCGCTGCGGCAATTGATATGTCGCGCCATCCGTTCAACTCGCAATCGAACTCGCCAACGGCGCTGTATTTTTCCCAGGACGCGACCTTTTTCGGTCCGCCTCCATCCCTCAACTAACGGCAAACTGTGCTCCGACCCGCCAAACAGAAACAGTTGTCGGCTTGCGCGTGGCTCGGCGCAGCGCCCAAAGTCGCAGTCGCAATCTCTGTCGGACTGATCCTAGTAGTCGTCGTCGCCTATTGGGGAATCGGCGCCAATTCATTTGTCCAATACGACGATCAGGTTTACATCACCGAAAATTTCAATCTCGACCGCGGCTTTTCGAGCACCGGTCTGAGTTGGGCGTTTTCGACATTCACCGCGCACAATTGGCATCCCGTCACTTGGTTGTCGCACATGCTCGATGTCAGCGTGTTGGGGCGGCATGCTGCCTGGCATCATCGCGAAAATGTCTTGCTGCACGCCGTCAACAGCGTGTTGCTGTTCCTCATTCTGCTGCGCCTCACAGGCCGGCAATGGCCTAGCGCCGCGGTTGCCGCGCTATTCGCCGTCCATCCGCTCAATGTCGAATCGGTCGCCTGGGCGGCCGAGCGCAAGAATCTGCTGAGCACCCTGTTTTGGCTGCTTGCCATGGCGGCCTACGTGCGATACGTCGATCGCCCCTCAATCGCTCGCTATTCGCTAGTCGCCGTCTGCCTCGCGCTAGGGCTGATGTCCAAGCCCATGCTGGTCACTCTCCCCTTCGCGCTGCTCTTGATCGACTATTGGCCTCTGCAGCGCGCCAGCTTCAATTCTGCGGAATCGCGCACTTCGCGCGATGCCGACAAGCCTGGTTGGCAAAAGCTGCTCTTGGAGAAGACGCCTTTGATCGCGCTGGCCATTGGCTCAAGCGTGGCCACCTTTCGCATGCAGGCTAAGCCCGATTTTACATTGCTCCCGCTGCCCCAACGCCTAGGCAATGCGGTGGTCTCCTATGTCGAATACCTGCGCAAGCTCTGTTGGCCTTTCGATCTGGCGGCGCTCTATCCACATCCGCGCGGCCAACTGGCTATCGGGTGGGTTGTGGCGTGTCTGGTGCTGCTGGTTGCGATCACAGCCCTCGTTATTTGGCAAGCCAAGCGTCGCCCCTATCTGCCAGTCGGCTGGTTTTGGTATCTCGGCACGCTAGTGCCAGTGATCGGCGTCGTGCAAGTGGGTTCGCAAGCAATGGCCGATCGCTATGCCTACGTGCCAACCATCGGCGTGTTCATCATCATCGCCTGGGGTATCGCCGATCTGAGCGCGGCCTGGCCACGTCGCCAGTGGGTCTTAGGCGCCGCGGCCACAGCGCTGCTTCTCGCGCTCACCTGGCTGACCAACCAGCAAATGCGCGTCTGGCGCGACACGGGCACGCTCTTCGCCAATGCCCTCCGCGTGAACCATGCCAACGATGTCGCCCATTTTCTGTACGCCAACGACCTGTTGCGTAAGCTCGACAAGTCCCCCGCGCACGCCGCACAGCGAGCAGAGGCGATTAAGCATTTGCGAGAAGCGGTGCGACTTTCACCCGGCGACGAAGAATTCGCGCTCGGCCTGGCTGGCGCGCTCGCCTGGAATGGCGACTTCGCCGAGGCGAACTCCATGCTCGATCGCGTGCTGGCCGATAGCCCGCAATCGCTTGCCGCGCTCAATCAGCGCGGCGTGCTACTGTTGGAACGGGACGATCTGCTTTTGGCCATCGCCGATTTCAAACGGGTCATTCAACTGGCTGGCGCTTCGCGCGCCGATGACAAAGCGCTCGCCCAGGCGCATTTCGGCCTCGGCGTGGCCTATGCGCGGCAAGGCGACAAGGAAATGGCATTAGAGCAATTCAACCGCGTGCTCGCGCTCAACGCCACGCGACTCGACGCGCGGCTCTATTCCGGCCGCCTTGAGCGAGAGCTAGGCCATCACGATCGAGCGTTGCAACATTTCACCGAGGCCGCTCGTTATCATCCCGACAGTGTCGACGCGCAAAACGAACTGGCGCTGGCGCTGGTACATCAAGGCCACCCTGAGCAAGCGATCGAGCGCTTGCGGCAAGTCGTCGTCGCGCGCGCCAGCGACGCCGCCGCGCGGCTGCGGCTCGGTCAACTTCTCATAAGCCAGGGTCATCGCGCACAAGGCATTGAGCAGCTAGAAGCCGCCGTGCGGCTGCGGCCCACTTGGGTGCTGGCGATCAACGACTTGGCTTGGCACCTGGCCACCACCGACGGCGCCCCCGCCGACGCGCAGCGCGCGCTGGAACTTGCGACTTCGGTCAACCGCGATTCGAAATCGGACAAGGCCTCGCACCTAGACACCCTGGCCGCGGCCTATGCGGCCACGGGACAGTATCAGCAGGCGGTGACCACCGCCGAGCAAGCTCGCGAGGCCGCAATCGCCGCCGACGACATTTCCTTCGCCACCCGTATCGAGTCTCGCCGCCAGTTGTACGCCGCAGGCAAACCCTACCGCGCGCAGCCCTAAGCTCGCCCTTTCAATCTACAGCATCACCCTCCATGTCGCGCCGCCAAGAGTATTTTGCCGAGCTCACCGGCGTCAGGGCATTGGCGGCCTGGGCGGTCTTCAACTACCACTTCAACATGTTCGACCGCACGTGGTGCGGCGAAACCGTGTTTCGCCTCTGCCACGAGATGTATCTCGGCGTCAACGTGTTTTATGTGCTCAGCGGCT
>JAIBBY010000124.1 GCA_019694455.1 Pirellulales bacterium | reverse complement strand
GCGCCAAACGCCGATGCCTTAATGCCGGCGCCCGGTGGCGAGGCCCCAGCGTTTTCCGCTCCCGGCTCGCCGGCCGCCAGCACCACGAGCGAAGCGCCTCCGTTTGCGCAGGCCGCAATGCCCGACGCGACGGCGTTTACCCAGCAACTCCCCCCCGGCGCCGAAAGCCTGGTGCCCGTTGCTCCCGATTTTAATAGCGCACAGGCTGCGCCTCCGACCGCCGACATGCCTGTCGCGCCCGGCGCGCCGACCGCCCAAATGCCCGTCCAGGTCGACCCGTCGGCGGCGTCGGTGGCTGGCGAAGCGCCTCCCTTTGGCGCCGACCCTGGCACCGCCACTCCGGCCGGCCCCCCTGCGGCGCAGTTTCCGCCCGCCGCGCCAACCACGCCCCCCACGGCGGCCATCGCCGCCGCCGCGGGCTGGGCCCCCGTGGCCGGTCAGCAGCCCGCCGCCGATCCCGAGCACGCCGCCGCCGCAGTCGCGCCAGCCACCTTTGCCGCCAGCTTCGCTCAGGCTCAGCAACTACTAGCGCAAGATCGACTCGTCGATGCGCATCGCGAGTTGTCGGCCTGGTACAACCAACCGCAACTCACGCCAGCAGAGCAGCAACAACTGCAAGGCCTGCTCGATCAACTGGCGGGCACCATCATCTACTCGCGCGAGTCGCTGCTCGAAGCTCCTTACGAGGTGCAGCCGGGGGACAATCTGGAACGGATCGCCACCAGCTATCAAATGCCGTGGCAACTGCTGGCCAAGATCAATCAGGTGGCAGACCCCAACAATCTGCCCGCCGGTCAAAAGCTGAAGGTGCTGCGCGGTCCGTTCGCGGCCGATGTCGATCTGACCAGCTTCCGGCTCACGCTGTGGCTCGACCAACTTTACGCCGGCAGCTTTCCGATCGGGCTAGGGGTCGACAACCCCGCGCCCGAAGGCGCGTACACCGTGCAGTCCAAGCTCGACAATCCCACCTATTACGGCGCCGAAGTGATCGACGCCAACAACCCGGCCAATCCGCTGGGCGAAAAATGGATCTCGCTCGATGGCCAGCGACTCGGCATCCACAGCACCATCGACGACAACAGCATGGGCCGGGTCGATGCGCGCGGCTGCATCCGGCTCACACAGCGCGACGCCGGCGATGTGTACGACATTCTGTCGATCGGATCGAAGGTCACCATTCGCCGCTAGCAGTCCATTGGCCAGCGCAATACGCCCTCGCCTTGCCCCGCTTGCCCAGGTCGCCACAGGGGCCTGCCATGTAACAAAATTCACGTGGGAGAGAGCGGCAAATCCACGTTGACCCTCTGCGCAGGCGTCGTTAGGATGCCGAGTTAGTTTGGTCAAGGCCTAAGATGGGCCAGCGACCAGCGAATTTCATATCGAGTTCTCGCGAGTTTTTTTGCACGTTCGGCCCCGCTCCCATCCGCTCATCTATCGCGGAGCAGGCCCGACCGGCAACCGGCAGGACAGGGATGCACGTTCTCGCGCAGGCGTCGTGCCTCACCGTGACGACGCCCGCCAAACTGAACCTGTTTCTGGAGGTTTTGGCGAAGCGTAACGACGGGTTCCATGAGATCGAAACCCTCATGGTCCCCGTGAACTTGTACGACACGTTGTACTTCAGGGACGAACCACAAGGGCCAGTCACGCTTCAATGTGAGTTTTCCGTCGATCCGGCCGACGACGCCGCCCGCTGTCTGCCCGCCGCGCCAGAAAATCTGGTCGTGCGCGCAGTCGAACTGCTGCGGCAAGAGTCGGGCTGCGAGCGCGGCGCGCGGATGCGCTTGATCAAGCGCATTCCGATCGCGGCGGGCTTGGCCGGCGGATCGAGCGACGCGGCAGCGGCGCTGGTGGCCGCCAATCTTGGTTGGCGCCTGGGATACTCGCGTGAGCAGCTTGCCTGGTTTGCCAGTCAACTTGGCAGCGACATCCCGTTCTTCCTCGCGGCGCAACCGGCCGTATGCCGTGGCCGCGGAGAACGCATCGAACCGCTCCCCCAGTTGGCGCCCCTCCACTTCGTGATCGTGCGACCGAGCGCGGGATTATCGACGGCCGACGTGTATCGCGCCTGCCGGCCAGCCGAACATCCCGCCAGCGTGACGACAATTCAAACGGCGGCGGAGAAAGGACGACTACGCGAGTTGGGAAGGCTGTTGCACAACCAGTTGCAGCCGGCCGCTCGCCAGCTTTCACCCTGGATTGGTCGACTGGAGGACGAGTTCGCCCGACTCGACGTGGTCGGGCACCTGATGAGCGGAAGCGGAACCAGCTACTTCGGCCTGTGTCGCGGCGCGCGGCACGCCCGCTTTGTCGCGGGACGGCTTCGCGCCCGTCGCGTGGGTCGCGTGTTCGTGGTCCGCGCCTGCCGACAGGAGACCGCCAACTAAGGAGTAAAGGGCCGTGGAAATCACCGAGGTTCGCATCAAGTTGATCCAAGAGGCCGGCGATCGCTTGCAAGCCTTCTGCTCGATCACGTTCGACAACAGCTTTGTCGTCCGCGATCTGAAGATCATCGAAGGCGCCAGCGGCCCCTTTGTCGCCATGCCCAGCCGCAAGCTCACCTCGCGCTGCCCGCAGTGCGCCTGCAAGAATCATCTTAAGGCCGCCTATTGCAACCAGTGCGGACTGCGCCTGAACGAGAGCCGGCTGATGAAAGACGACTCGGGCCGCGCCAAGCTCTATGCCGACATCGCGCACCCGATCAACGCCGCCTGCCGCGAGATGATTCAAGACCGCGTGGTCCAGGAGTTTCGCGCGGAGGTCGACCGCGCCCAGCAGCCGGGCTACGTGTCGCGCTACGACGACTACGACCTGGAAGAAGAATTCGCCGAGCCGCGCGAAATTGGCGAAGGCGCCCCGCGCGAGGCCGCGCAGCGCACGCACACCAAGGTGCAGCCCGCCGAAGGGCCACGCGGTCCGCACAAGCCGCGCACGCACGCCACCGGCGACCGCCGCCCACGCGGCAACAACAACTTCGGCGCCGGAATCTTGTAGTGGCCCGCCACGATTCCGCCCGTTGCGCCCTAGCGACTTAGCGCCCTTGCGTTTCCTCTCTTCCACCTCGCCCCCACGGAGCGAAGCGTAGTAGGGGGAGAGGTAGCGACCGTAGGTCGCTGGTGAGGGGGGCTCCTCTTTCAATCTGAAAAGCCCTCATCCGGCCTATCGGCCACCTTCTCCCAGAGGGAGAAGGTCGAACTCGACTTATCAGTCGCTTCCTCTCCTCCGCGTCTCGGCGTCTCCGCGGTTTTCTTCTTCCCACCTCGCCCCCACGGAGCGAAGCGTAGTAGGGGGAGAGGTAGCGACCGTAGGTCGCTGGTGAGGGGGGCTCCTCTTTCAATCTGAAAAGCCCTCATCCGGCCTATCGGCCACCTTCTCCCGGAG
>JAIBBY010000123.1 GCA_019694455.1 Pirellulales bacterium | reverse complement strand
CGCCAGTAGTGAACGGCGCTGAGGGCTTAGCGACGCTTGGCGGCGCAGCGCGTACCTCCGCGGAGATACCGCGGGCGGAGATCGGCAAGGCCGCCGCCGAAACCGTGTTGTCGGTGGAAGCGCCCGATTTGGCCGAGGTGGTTGGCGGTTCTGCACAAAGCGAGTTGGCGGCAGGTGAGTCGGGGGGAACGGCGGCGCGTCGCACCGCGCCAGCGGTCGTTCTTGATGGCGCTGAAATGGGACGGGCCGACCGGAGAGGGGCGCCTGCGGGACCAGCGAGCGTGATAGGGGACCCGCTGGAAGTGCCGGAAGCGCCGCCTGTTGGCGGGACGGGCGCGGCCGCCTTGCTCGAACCACGAAGACTGGCGACGGCAGACATGGAGACAGAGAGCGTGCCGCTAGTGCCGGAGGTTGCCGCGCCTGCTAGTGTTGATTTTGCCCAGGGAGATGCTCTGAAACCGGGATCGGCAATCGCGGCCAATGCTGGCCGATTGGCGCCAGTCGCCGCAATACCGCAGACATTGTCGCCGCGCATGGCGGAGGCTGCGCGCACGCCGCCGAGCGCGCTGGTGGCGCCGGCAACGGCGGTTTCGGCGCCACGCGTGAGCGAACTTGCCACGACAGGGCCAGGGCGATTTGTGTTGGACAAGTCTTCAACGGCCGGGGAAGTTGGACTGCCCGAGCCGGTGCCGGCGTTTCGCGAGCGACTGCCAGAGGCGCGACCTCAGGCGGCGGCGGCGCGAGGGGGCAGCGCGGCGTCGGAACGCGCGGTGGAAGCGGGCTTGCAATTCTTGTCGCGCTTGCAACACGGCGACGGCCATTGGAGTTTACACGAGTACCCGCCGCGATTTCGCGAGACGGCTGATCCGCAACTGGGAACCATTCAGGCCGACACGGCGGCGACGGGGCTATCGCTGTTGGCGTACCTTGGCGCCGGCGACACGCACCGCGACGGACGGTACCGCTCGCAGGTCGAGCGCGGGCTGCAGTTCTTGTTGAGCCGGCAGAAGCCGGATGGCGATTTGTTCACGGGAGGTTCGCCTGCCGCGTGGCTGTATAGCCATGGCATTGCCGCGATTGCGCTGTGCGAGGCATTTGGGATGACGCGCGATCCGGCGCTGCGCGAGCCGGCGCGGCAGGCGCTGCGGTTTATTGTAGCGGCGCAGCATCCCACTTTGGGGGGCTGGCGGTATGTGCCGGGGCGGGAGTCTGACACGTCGGTGTCTGGCTGGCAGATGATGGCGCTCAAGAGCGGCGAGTTGGCGGGGCTGCCCGCCGAGCGGGAAGCGTATCGACGCGTGAGCCGTTGGCTCGATGTGGCGTCGACCACGCCCGACACGACGGCCCGCTACGCGTATATGCCGAGTTCACGATTGTCGCACCAGCGCGAAGCGACGCCGGCGATGACGGCGGAGGCGCTCTTGATGCGGTTGTATTTAGGTTGGCGCCGGGATGATCCGCGTTTGGGGTTGGGAGTCGATTATCTGGAGGAGCACGCGCCGCAGTTGCGCACGGAGGGGGTGAGCGCGCGGGACGCCTACTATTGGTACTACGCCACGCAAGTGATGTTTCAGGTGGGAGGAGATCGCTGGCACGCGTGGAATGGGCAGTTGCGCGATCTGCTGACCAGCACTCAAGAGAGGGGCGGACCGTGGGCCGGTAGTTGGCATCCGCGCCAGCCGGTGGCCGATCGCTGGGGCCTGCAGGCGGGGCGCTTGTACGTGACCACGATGCACCTGTTGATGCTCGAGGTCTACTATCGCCATCTGCCGCTCTATCAGATGGCGGAAGCCGCGGCGCGGAAGTAGCGCGCGCACGCACACAGCGCGTCACGTGCCCTACTACTTCTGGGTGACTTTGAATTCGGGACGGGCGATTGCGTCTTCATCGAAGACGGCGCGATTGATGACGGTGCGCTCGTGCGACGTGTAGACGATGTGGATCTTGCCGTCGGCCGTTTGAATGGCGGTGGGGTAGGCATAGTCGAAGTCGCCGGTGGCGATGTCGCGCCGCCAAGGCCAGGTTTTGTCGGCGTCTTGCGAAATGGCCACGGTCAGCGGCGTGCGATCGCTAATGCTGTTGTTGTAGACGAGCAGCAGGTGGCCGTTCTGTAGCTTGATGAAATCGATGGCGGCGTTGGGATTGGGGAATTGCGAGTCTTGTCCCTCGCTCCAGGTGTGGCCGCCATCGAGGCTTTCGCTACGGACGACGAAGCCATCGGCTCGGGGCTCGTAGTCGCCGCCGCGACGGCAGTAGGCGATCAGATGTTTGTCGTCGAGTTGCACCACGGACGGTTGCAGGTTGCCGAGGCGCGAGCGAATGCGGCTCGATTCGGTGAATTGATGCGTCTTGGGGCTATAGCGCAGAAAGAGCGATTCGGTGTCGGCGCCGACCCATTCGCGGTTCATGCCGGTTTCGTGGTAGATCGGCAGCAGATAGTCGCCATCGGCGAGGGCGATTGGCCGGCCGCGGACCATCATGCCTTCTTGCCAGGCGACAATGATGGGATCGCTCCAGGTCTGGCCACGATCGCGTGAGAGCTTGGCCTGAATGCGCGACGACGACCAGGTGTCGCCGTAGCGGACGACGTAATAGAGCCAGACGACGCCATCTGGCGCTTGCCAAACGACGCCGTTGCCTTCGGAGCGGTGGGGCGTGTCGGCGATCACAGCGGGCGGCGACCAGGTGGTTTCGCCCTTCTTGAGACGTGAACCGTAGACAGCGGTGTTGGTGGCGTATTCGCCATCGCCGCCGTAGTACACCAGGTACAGGTCGCCGTTATCGAGCGCGGTGACCGACGCGGGATGCTTGTAGGGGCCGGGCGACTCAGGACCAAAGATTCGCTCGGTTTGAATGTCGCCGGCCGTAGCCATCGAAAGCAGGCTGCCCAGCAGGCAAATGATCGAGAAGCAACACTTCATCACGGTCGTACTCGGTTGGGACAACAAGTTGCAATGGGGACCAATGCGCCCCGGGGGCCATAGTAGTAGGCCAGGCGCCGCCGCGAAAGGCGCGCGCCGTCAATCGGCATTATCGAGCAGGGCCACCAGTCGATCGAGCAGTGGCGCCTGATCGGGATGAATAACCTCGCGCGCCCGGGCGAATGGCAGGAACTCGGCGCAATCCACCTCCCAACTGGCGCAGCGCGGACTGGCGCCGGCGGGCGCTGGAGCGGCGAAACCATGGATTTCCTTGCGACTCTTGCGATAGACGATATGGCCGAGAGCGGTGAGAGGACCGGTAATCTCGACTCCGGTTTCTTCCCAGGTTTCGCGGCGGGCGGCCGCCTCGAGCGATTCTCCCGCATCGGGCAAACCTTTGGGAATGCTCCACGGTTTGTGGCGATTGTAGCTGCCCGACGGGTGGACCAAGAGCACTTGCAGCATGTCTGCCGCGCCACGATAGAGCAGCGTGCCCGCGGATTGAATTGGCATGGCGTCTCCACAACGCAGGGGAACTCAGGTTCGCGGCACTACATTGTAGCGGTGACCGAAGGCGCGCGATGGTTTCGTTGGAGCCAGTGAGCGAATAAGC
>JAIBBY010000122.1 GCA_019694455.1 Pirellulales bacterium | reverse complement strand
CCCGGCGTCGCCCAACGGCTGTCCGCCGCTATAGGATCGCAGCGAGGTGTTGGTGCTGAACTGATTGAAGGCCAGCATGAGCGGCATGGAATAGCAGGTGCCGCCCATGGCGCGCGGGACTTCCAGGTTTTCGGAATCGTAGGGGCGCACCGTGGCGCCGGAGTTGCCGATCGTGCTTGGTGGAT
The DNA here is from genome assembly GCA_019694455.1 of Pirellulales bacterium. Classification (NCBI taxonomy): domain Bacteria; kingdom Pseudomonadati; phylum Planctomycetota; class Planctomycetia; order Pirellulales; species Pirellulales bacterium. The sequence goes on along the minus strand of JAIBBY010000122.1, from coordinate 3,452 downwards.
ACCACAGGGCCTCGAGCATTTGATCGTAGCGGCGACTCAGCCCCACCCGCACGCGATTGAATCGGCGTCCCTGCGCGTCGTTGGCGCTGACCTTAGGCGCCGAAAACATGATCAGCGACACCAGGTCGTTGGGATGGTTGGTCTTGATGTCGTTGAGCGCCGCGCGGATTCCCAGTTTGCAGCCGTACATCGGCGCCTCATGGCAGGTGCCTGGCCACCAGCAAAATCGCGAAGCGTTGGGCGACACTCGGCTCCAAAGGTTGTAGCAACCGAGGAAATCGACCATCGACAATGGACCGAACCAAAAGTGCAGCCGTGGCCGACGTGGGTTATCGGCATAGTGCATGTACGGAAACTTCGGTGGCTTGCCGCTCGCCTGCAGACTGCTCTTGGCAGTGATCCGACGTGTCCCCCAGGAATAGTCCGGTCCGTAGCCAATCTCGCCGTTGCTGCCGTCGCAGGCCACATACCAATTGCCTTGCTGAGTCTCGACGAGACCAAGGCAATAATCGATGTAGTCCTTCCAGAAGCGCTGGTTCATGTCGGCCGGCGGGAACGACGACGTGTCGATCGTGTTCGGAATCTGGTCGTAATACAGGATTCGCCCCGACTGCAAACGCGACGGAAATGGATTGGGACCAATGTTCTTGATGAAGTTCAGAATCGCGGTGTAGTTGATGGCATAGGTTCCGCCACCAGGCGCTTGCCAGTGACCGCTCGCATTCCATAGTCGCGCGTTGTCATCCATTTGCGCGCTGCTGCCCGGATAGGTAAAGTAATTCTTCCGCCAGTCATCTGTCGGATCGGGCGGCCAGATGAAGAACGATTTGCCCCAGTAGCCTGGGCCTTGCGTGTAGCCGTTCAGCCCGCTCGTCATGCCATACGCGGCGTAGCCACTGGTCTCGAACGTGTTGTCGCGCGTCGAGTTGCTCACAGTGCTGAGGTTGAGCACTTGCGCCAGCGTCGAGGCGTAACTGCCCCCGGTGTTCAGGTCTCGGCGCAGGTAATTGTCTCCGCCTGGCGCGCTGGCGTATCCCCCCGACGCGGGCACAAACGCTGGTGTGCCGCCAGCGTCTTGGTAGAAATCTTGCACCACCGGCGCGCGTCCGTCGCTGGTGGTGGCGGTAATGTTGGCTTCGTAGTAAGGCAGGGTGAAACTGCCTGCTTGTAACGCGGCGGAGCCGGTCGCCGAATAGTGGCCAAATCGTGGAATCACCGAATCCGCGTTGTTCGAACTGCGGTCGCCGGAGTAGGGCGTCCCCAAGAGGCTTGCGAAACGCATCGAACCGGAGTAATCCAGCACGATCGCCACGTCGCGCGGGCGATGCACGGCCGTTGCGGTGGCCTGCATATTGTTCGGCGCGAAATTGAACACGCGCGAGAAGGTCAGCCGGTCGGCGATGCTCGTGCTCACCCGCGCCTGCACCAGGCTCCAGTTCTCTGTCGACGGCCCGGGAAATTGTCCTTCAAATCGTTGGTCATTCGTGTCGTAGACATAACGGCCGATGTTGAGTGTGAGGTGCGAGTTTTGCACCTGCTTGGCCAGCACCGAATTGGCAGTCGCGGCGGACTGCGCATTGGGCGTCACATTCGCGTAGTTGTTGTTGTTGGTGGTGTCGCCATTGATCGTCCGCGCGCCAGCCATGGCCGCGCTATCGGCCGTCTGCTGACATTGGGTGCGCGCGACGGCCAAAAGACCCAGGTCGATGGCCAAGGCGCAGAACGTCAACAGGGGAATCAAGACGGCGACCATCAGCACCAAAGCGGCGCCGCGTCGCTGTCGTCGGAAGCGAATGGTGGGCCTGCGCGAATTCGTGTGGTGTCTCATGATGTCTTGACTCCGCAACGTCTAGTTGTTTTCGATCCGCATGACGGCCTGCAATTGCACCGGAAATGTCGCCGGCGCCATCAAGAGCCGCGCCGACATCAGGCCATAGTCGCCGCTGATGCGCACGCAGATATTTTCTCCCGATTGAGCGTCGTTCCAGTTGCCAATGTTCTGGCCGACCGCGTCCGAGAGATACACCTGCACTTGTTGACCAATCAAGGACTGACCGCCTAGGTATTGATTGACGATATTGGTTACGTCGCTCGTGCTGTTGCCGTACGTTGTGCCGGCGATCGTGACCGGCTGGCCATGCGCGACCGCATAGCGCACCCCTTCGCGCGCCGCGTTGTTCACGAGCTGCACGAACATCACATAGCGCGCGTACTCGAACATTCCCAGAATGAAGATCATGCACAGCGGCAGCACTAGCGCCGCTTCAACCAGCACGGCGCCGCGGCGGCGAGCACGCTTTTTTTTCGTCCAATCGGATTGGCCTGATCGCGTCATGGTTGATATCGCCGGAGAACGGCTCAAAGTGGAATGGTGGTGTCGACCGTAATCTTCGAGTCGGTGGCCGATCGCCAATCGACGCTGGCGCTCATTTGAGTCACGCCGGTGATGCGATTGACCAGCGCCCAGCGCAAACTGTCGAACGGCGCGCCGGATGGAATTGTCACGGTGACGCGAAACGCGTCGAGCGGCAGCGCGTCGGAGGGGTGCGTCCAACTATTGCCGCTCAGGTTGGTCACATTGACCTGGGTTCCCAATACGGCCGTTGACGGAAGCCCCGAAGCGTAGAGGTACGTGCGAACGTTGTTTTCCACCGTGGTGGTGCTCACCGGTGTGCCGTTGATGTAACCTCCCGCCGCGGCGCGGGCGCCTTCGCGCGCCGCGTTGGTCAGGAGTTGTTGCACCTGCACTAACCGCCCCACCTCCCAAACGCCAAACAGCAGCACGATCAAGACCGGCAATACCATCGCGGCTTCGACCGCGACGACCGCGCGACGCGAATTCCGCCTGTGCTTCTGGGTGACTGACCGCCGCATAGTTCGCTCCCAAAAACTTTGTCGCCGCAATGCGCGCAGCGACTATTCAATGGGTAGCTCGAAAAAAGATGCGCGGCAACCAATCGAAACGATCGTCAATCGCTTCGCATCTACGCGCCTCGCTACAGTCGATTCATTCGGCGCCTTCGTCGGCGACGCGATCGACCAGCGGCCGCGCTACGGTGCTGCCGATGGCGACGAACCGGGAGGAGCTGGGGCCGCGTCGGTGGTTACAGCCCCATCCAAAGCGCTGGCGCTAACCTCGGCCGCGGTGATCACGCCATCGTTGTTCAGATCAAACCGCGGGAATTGCGATACCAACTCGGGAGACACCGCGGCGAGTTCCGCCAGCAGCACCTGCCCGTCGCCATCCTCATCGGCTTGCAGAAACCAATCGGGTGCGCCCTGCGGCTGCCGCTCTGGCGAGAGCACGAATCGCTTTGGCTTTGGCGGCTGACTCGGCTCGGCCGTGGCAACGCCAACACTTGACGGATCACCGACCAGCGGCGGATTCGCCGGCCCGCGATCCACCAGCGGAGTTCCGACCAGCGGCGCGACGCGGATCGAACGCCGCCGGC
>JAIBBY010000121.1 GCA_019694455.1 Pirellulales bacterium | reverse complement strand
CTACAAGATGGTCAATACGTCGATCGAGCGCCACGTTGCGGCCTTGCGAAAGGCGGGCGAAGGCGCCATTAGTTTCTTCTACTATTCGGGGCACGGCGCGGCCAACTCGGAGACGAAGACCAATTACCTGATCCCCGTCGACGTTCCAACGGCGGATGATGATGAGTTGTGGACCAACTCGTTGAAACTTGACAACATCATCTCAAATTTGCGAACCCAGGCCCCCGCGGCCACGCATTACATCATTTTTGACGCCTGCCGCAACGAGCTCAAACTCACGGGGAAGGGCAAGAAGGCGCTGGCCGACAAAGGTTTTGTGCCCGTGGCAGTGCCCTACACGCCGGGTGTTCTGGTCGCCTACGCGACGGCCCCAGGGCATACCGCCGCCGATTCTGGAGCTTACGCCAGAGCTCTGGCTCAAGAAATCATCAACCCCGGGGTCGACTCCATGCTGGTGTTCATCAACGTATCGAGGCGCGTTCGGCGCGAAATTGGGCAAGACCCATTCGTTTCTGCTTCGACCATGCCGGAGATCTATTTCGCAGGGCAATTGGCGGGCGTGTCACGAAATGCTGAGGCCGCCGCAGCGTGGGCTGGGATCGAGCACTCGACCGATCTAAAGCTCCTGGATGCTTTCAATGAGCGCTTTGGCGACACTCTTTTTGGTGATGTCGGCAAGCGACGCCTGGCCGAGTTGAAACAGGAAGCAGAATTGGCTGCCGCCGCGCGGGCCGCGCAGCAATGGGTGGCGATGCGGGAGCGCATTGCAGAAGAGCTGAAGCGAGCCGAGGCTGCTACGCCCGGCCGTGTGTTTCGCGACTGCCAAGCATGTCCTGAGATGGTGGTCGTGCCCGGTGGCAGCTTCAGAATGGGCTCGAAAAGCGCCAACAGCGAGATGCCGTTGCACGAGGTGCGGGTCCATCGCCCGTTTGCAGTCGGCAAATTCGAGGTGACGTTCGACGATTGGCTGGGGTGCGTAAATGGTGGGGGATGCCTCGCGAATCGATGGCCGAGCGATCAAGGATGGGGGCGGGGTGCCCGCCCCGTCGTCAACGTGTCATGGATCGACGCCAAGGAATACGTCGCTTGGCTGTCGACGACGACAGGGCAGGAGTATCGACTGCTGACCGAGGCCGAGTGGGAATTCGCCGCCCGCGCCGGCACGTCCGGCGACGAGGTCAGCGAGGGAAAAGCCAACTGCGACGGTTGCGGCAGCTCTTGGGACAACAGGCAGACTGCACCGGCTGGTTCCTTTGCAGCGAACGCCTGGGGGCTTTACGACATGCATGGCAATGTCTGGGAATGGTGCGAAGACACTTGGCACTCTAACTACGAAGGGGCTCCGAATGACGGATCGAGCTGGCAAGGTGGCGACGTGTCGCGTCGCATCATTCGCGGCGGTTCCTGGGTCAACGGTATCCGCAGTCTTCGCCCAGCCAATCGCTATTGGGAGTATCCGTACATTCGACACAGCATCATAGGCTTTCGAGTTGCTAGCCCGCTTTATTCATGAGGCTGTGTGGTAGGGGATGATGGGCGGCGACGAAGCCGTTGGTTTGACGTAGCATTCTGGTGTCGAAGCAGCGTGCGCGTCGCCCAGAGCCCGAACACCGGCCCATCGCCATGTACGCTACGCCATATCTGCCCGGTCTGTCCCCAGTCGAGGGCAAGTCGCTCACAGCCACCTTCGATGCCGGCCGCCTATCGTCGGATGGTGGGCTGATCGTGCTGCGCGAGATCGCCACCCGACTTGGCCTCGCCGAGACGATCACCGCGCCATTGGCTGACGATCGCGATCCGTCCCGCGTCCGTCACAGCTATGCCGAGATGGCGACGGCGCGGATGCTCATGATCGCCGCTGGCTACGAGGACTGCGACGACGTCGATGCTCTGCGCACCGATCCGGCGCTGAAGATCGCGGTCGGCCGCGCTCCAGAGACCGGCGCCGACCTGATGAGCCAGCCGACGCTGTCGCGGCTCGAGAACCTCGCCGACTGGCGCGCGCTGGCCCGCATTGGCCTCGGCCAGATCGATCTCTACTGCCGCAGCTTTGCCCGCCCGCCAGCGCGCATCGTGCTCGACATCGACGACACCGACGATCCCGTGCACGGCCAGCAGGAGTTGGCGTTGTTCAACGCCCACTACGACTGCACCTGCTTTCAGCCGATCCTGATTTTCGACGGTCTCTCGGGCAAGCCCGTGCTGTCGCTACTCCGCCCCGGCAAACGGCCCTCGGGCGAGGAGGTGGCCAAGGTGCTGCGCCACGTCATTCGCCGCATCCGCAGGCACTGGCCGCGCGTTGCCATTCTGGTGCGCGGCGACAGCCATTACTGCAGCGAGCCCGCGCTCAAGCGGCTGGAAGCCATGCGCTGCGACTACATCATCGGCTTTGCCATCAACTCCAGGCTCATCGAGATCGCCGCGCCGTGGCGCGTCCAGTGCGACATGCGCCGCTCGCCACGCACGCCGACCGTGCGCCGATTCCACCAGCTCCCCTATCGGGCCCGCGAGTGGAGCCGATCGCGCAAGCTCGTGGCCCGCGTCGAGGCGACCGCACTCGGCACCGACGTGCGCTTCATCGTCACCAGCCTCGAAGGACGCGGCAAGACGCTCTACGAGAGGGTGTTCTGCGCGCGCGGCAACGCCGAGAACCTGATCAAGGACATGAAGCGCTTCACGCGCTCCGACAAGACGGCGTGCTCGCGCTGGCAGGCCAACCAGTTCCGCCTGTTCCTGCACGTGGGCGCCTACTGGCTGCTGCATTCATTGCGGCAGGCAGCGCCGAAGCGGTCGCGCTGGCGCGGCGCCACGTTCGAGACCATCCGGCGCACGTTCGTGAAGGTCGCCGTGCGCGTCGAGGAGTTGAAGGGCAAGATCCGGCTGGCTTTCCCGGCGAGCTTTCCGCAGGCCACGATGCTGACCGCCATGACCGGCGCGATCACACGCGGCGGCCCGTAGTCGGCGCGGCCGTCGCCGCTGTAGCCACGATCGCCAACCCCGAACGCGTCCAAAACGTCCCGCAATCCACCGCCGTCAATCCGGCAGCCCCTTCACGCCGCACCGATCGCACCAGCGCGCTCACGAATAAAAGGGGCTAGTGCCACGGCTTGGTTAAGGGCTTTGCCGCCCGGCGTCAGCCTAGCCGCTGTGGCCAACACGGTTTCGCCCGCCTCTGGAAGGCGGGGCGCCGTCAAAGTCAGGTCCCAGAGCGCGCTGCCGACAACGGCACCAATCTTGGACACGAGCTACTCCCTGACGCGTCATATGGATAGGTTGCAGGTGCGTTAACTTTGAACAGGGGCATATTCTGACAGTGCAAATAAGCTTCACTCGATGGGATCACGATTAGATCGGGCGGCCGGATCGTCGCCGTGAACTCATGCAGGTCCACGCGAACTCCTTCGCTCCACTAGCGGTCCATGCCACCCTGCACTTGAAATGTCGCTCTCACCACAACCGAACTCAGAATCGCTGGGCAAGCTCCGGTTCGGCTCTTATCGGGTTTGGGCAGGCCGCTCTCCTCACGCCGCCACGACTTTCCGCTATCGTAACCAGGACCCGACGGACAGCAAGGCCGGCATTGGCGTGCAAGCCATGCCCGCCCCTAGCCCGTTGCCTCCTTGCACCTCCACAGTAGCGATCACCATAATCGGACCCACGCCGA
>JAIBBY010000120.1 GCA_019694455.1 Pirellulales bacterium | reverse complement strand
CGCTGACGCTCGTCCAGGCCGCGATCAGATATTGAATGCCTTTTGCCTCGTGTAGTCTGCCCGTGTATACCGCCACCGGCGCGGCGCCGCTGGCGGTCAATTGCGGATGCGCTTCGGCCAGCGCGCGACGCGCGGCCGGTCGCGGCGCGGGCGGGCGTGGTCTGGCGGCGCGCACGCCGTTGGGGATGTAATGCACCCGATTTCGCTGGTAGCCGCTGGCGACCAATTCGCGCTGAATTACCAGGCTGGGCGCCACCACGCCATCGGCGCCGTAGGCGCGGCGGCGAATTCTCCAGCCAAAGCGGTTGGCAAGCTGCCAATGCACATCGCCGGTCAGACCCGCCCCCTCGGCGCGCAGCACGACCGGCGCCGACAATGTTCGGCCCACCTCCAGCGCCGCATAGGCGTCGTGCTTGAGCATCGAAACCAACACCAGATCGTAGTTCGCGCGTTCCGCACGGAGCCAACCGGCGAGCGCGCGCATGTAGCGCCATGTTCCCCACCAGCGCAACGCTGGCTGTGGCAAGCGTACCACGCGCACGCCGCGATGGACGATCTCACGCGGCCATTGGCGGTCCCACTGGGCCGTGAGCAGCGTCACCTTGGCGCCCGCCGATTGAAACTCGCCCGCTAAATCGGCCATGATCCGCTCGGCGCCCCCCAGCAGCGGCCAAAATCGGCGTGTCACCAGCACCAATCGCAGCGGACTCACGCCAGAGGCTCCCCCGCGGCCAAATCGGCCGCCTCGAGCGCCATCAGGCAAGGCAGGTTCCGGTACAGATCATCGTAATCGAGACCATAACCCACAACGAACTCGTCGGGGATGTCGAACCCCACCCAATCCGGTTCCAGTTCCACCTGCTGACGCCCCTGCTTGCGCAGCAACACGGCGGTACGGATCGACTCAGGCTCGTGGCGGCGAAGCTGTGAAACCAACTCTTGCAAGGTATGTCCGGTGTCGAAAATGTCGTCGAGCAACAGCACATGACGTCCGGCAAGCTCTGGCAGGTGCTCGGCGTCGATCGCCAGCGGACCCGGCCGCGTGGCGCGACCTCGGTAGCTTCTGGCCTGCACTAGCGCCAAACGCAAAGGCATGTTCAACTGCCGCACCAGGTCGGCCAATAAGATCACGCTGCCGGTGAGCACGCCCACGATGGTGACATGCCGCTGACCATAGAAGCCGGAAATCGTCCCCGCCATGCGCGCGACACCGGCTCGAATCTCGTCTTCGGTCAGCACCAACTTCACCCGTGGCTCCGACGGTTCGCCCAATCTGCGCAAAACTCAATTCGACCTATTCTAAATTTCGGCGCAATACACTGATAGTGCGGCGCCGCCGCGGACTACAATCGACTCGTACATTTCCCGGAACCATCGAACACCGCAATATGGCCTTGACGCAAACTGGCTGGTCACAAATCGAAGTCGCCGGACATCCGTGCGACGTTTTCGAACCGGTTCAACCGATCGAGCCACGCCAAGTGGTGTGCTATCTGCATGGGGTCCATCAGGGGTGCCTCATTGAAAACGTGGCGTATACGCGCCTGTTCGATGAACATGGGCTCACGGTCATCGCTCCCCACACAGGCCGCTCTTGGTGGTGCGACCGCATCTGCGCGGAATTCGACGCCAATATCACGGCCGAGCGTTATCTGCTCGACAACATCGTGCCGTACATCGCCGAGCGTTGGCAGGCGGCGCCACCAGGCATCGCCTTGTTTGGCACGAGCATGGGAGGGCAGGGGGCGCTGCGGTTGGCGTTCAAGTATCCGAATCGCTTTCCGATCGCCTGCGCACTGGCGCCCGCCATCGATCATCAAATCTGCTACGAGGACTACGACGACGATTTCGACAGCCTCCGGCAGATGTACCCCGACGCCGAATCAGTGCGCCAAGACACGGCCACGTTGCACGTGCATCCGCTCAACTGGCCGCGCAATATCTTCTTCGCCTGCGATCCCAGTGACTGGCCTTGGGTCGACAGCGCCCAAAAACTGCAAATGAAGCTTTCAGCGCTTGGCATACCGCACGAAGTCGATTTCTCCACCACCGGCGGTGGTCACGGCTTTGACTATTACAACCAGATGGCCGAGCGGGCGGTGCAATTCATGTCGAGCCGGCTGAAGCAAGAACGATTGCGAGTGGTATGACCCTGCCGGCCACTGCCAATAGCGACAGCAGCGTTGCGGCGCCAACTCGCGGCCTCTGGCCCTTGGCAATCGTCATGGCGCCGTGGCTGGCGCTGGCTGCCGATATAGCGCTGGCCTGGGGACGCGGATGGTGGCCCGCCTCGCGCGTCGAGGGGATGCTGGCCCTGGCTCTGGTGAGCGCGATCGGCGTCTGCTCATTGGCCGCCGGCACGCGCGCGGGGCGCCGCTGGGCCGCTCGTCGCTGTCCGCAAATCGCCGCATTAGGCGTATCGACGCTGATCGCGCTGGTCACGATCGAGCTGGCGCTGCACACCATCGGCGTCGGGCATTGGCGCGAGCCGGTCAACACGCGCCCGCCGAATCTGCGTCTCGTCTTTCATCCCGATTTGCAAGTACTGCCCGGCGCCTCGCCGGTGGCCAGCTATTCGACCAACTCTTGGGGACTGCGCGGCCCCGAGTTGCCACTGAATGAGACCAATAGCCGCCGGCGGCTGCGCGTGCTCTGCCTTGGCGCCAGCACCACGGAATGCACCTATCTCGACGACAGCAAGACCTGGCCTGCGTTATTGGCCGATGCCTTGCGCCGCGCACACCCAAACCGAGCAATCTGGGTCGCCGCCGCGGCGGTGAGTGGCACAACCACCAAGGAGCACCTGCAATTTGTCCAACAGTCGCCGCTGGTCGAACAGGTAGACCTGGTGGTCGTGCTGGCCGGAATCAACGATCTACAGCGCGAGCTGGTGGCGGCTCGGAAGCGCGAAATGGGACAATCTATGGGGCCAGTCGCCGGACCGTATCTATGGGAGCGGCTGGCCAGCGTGCGACTGGCCGTGAGCGCCTGGAGCCGGGCGACTGCCGCCAGGCGGATGGCCGCCGAAGACCCCACCGGCGCCAACTACGTGCGCCGTCGCGAGCGGCGCGCCAGCGCGGAAACGGTGACCACAATTCCCAACTTGCAACCGGGGCTGGAAGCCTACCGCCAGCGAATCGAGCAAATTGCCGACACAATCCGCCAACGCGGCGCGAAGCCGGTCTTCTTGTCTCAGCCCGTCCTCTGGTCCGATGGCCTCTCGCCGGCAGCGGAAAAACTCCTGTGGCTCGGCTATCTCGATGCCAATCGGTTTCTCGCCGCGCCCCCCCTCAGGCAGTGCATGGACCGCTACAACGATTGTCTGCGCGATGTGTGCCAAGAGCAGCAGGCCCCCTGGATCGACCTGTCGGTCATGAGCGGGCGGCTGGTCTACTTCTACGATGACTGCCATTTCACCGAGGCGGGCGCTCACGAAGTTGCCCGGATCGTAGCTGAAGGCTGGTCGGATAGCCCAGGTGAATAGCCGGGCGTCGGCGCCAGCAGGTTTCGATTTGTGAAACCAGGAAAACCGGGGCAACGGTCAATTCTGTTCGGCGCGAAATTTGCGCCCTGGGAAAAAGATGGTTAAGTTGCGTGCCATGGCTCTTTAGGGAGGTCTGGCGAATGGCGCGCAAGAAGGAAGCGGCAAAATCAATTTCAGCGGACGAC
>JAIBBY010000119.1 GCA_019694455.1 Pirellulales bacterium | reverse complement strand
CGCCCGCACTGCCGCGCCGCCATGCCCCAGCCATGCACCCGATCCGCGCCGGCCGCGCAGAGGTGCCAGGACCAGGGATCGCCGGGCGTGGCGGGCTGGGCGTGCCGGCAGGCGCTACAGCGCACCTCGGGCACGGGCTCGGGGGGTGGCGAGGTGCTGGCCCGCCAATCGACCGCCGGGGCGTCCGGGCGGCTCTTGGGCGCGGGCACAGACAGGTCTTGCTCAATCGGTCTTGGCGTCTTCGTGGCCTGGCCGTCGGTATCGAGTGACTCTGTGGGTTGGCTCAATTTCAGCCATCGATCGCTAAGCATGGTCGCCGCCCTCGCGAACGATGTAATACCGTCCAGGGCTTGATCGGTCACCAACCCGAACCAGCTTTCCCTTCGTCCCTCGTGGATCCTTTTCCAGGCGCCCGGTGGCAAGGAGCGTATCGATGGCCAGGTCGCGCGAGACGCCCTTGGTGAGGTCTTGCCAACCGGCCGCGTTCAGAAAATACCGCCAACCCTCGGGCGTGGCGGCGACGTAACCGAAGAACGGGCGCATCGAAGTCATGGCGCGTTCGGCCGCCTGGAGTGTGGCGAGCGTGACCGGATCGACTTCGGCGAAGCGGCCTGGTCGATTACCGGATAGCCAGACCTCCAGATGCTCAAGAAACACGGTTTCGTCGTGGCGCGCTGCCGTGCCCCAAGTCGCCAGCCAGCGCCGAAACAGCGTTTCCGCCGCGCTTCGGGCTCGCCCGGGCGCCCAGCCTGTGATTCCCCAATCGGATGCCAGCTCGCCCGCGTAACCGACCATGGCGAAACGCTGCGCCCCGCGCTTGACTTCGTCGCTTATGCTGCCGCGCGTCATGGCGTCCACGAATTGCGTCAGGTGGTTCGCCGCGTTGGGAGCCGTCGCCACCGTCTCGCGCCGGGTCAAACGATCAAGGAACGCCCGTATCGGGTGACCATGGTGCCGGGAGACAGCGACATTGACTTCCCTGATCAAGGCGGATCGGGCGTCGGAATCGGCAAGCCCATTCAAAATCCCGCAGCCATCGCCGGCATCGACCGGAATGTGCAACAGCCGCAACTCTTGACCAGCCATCGGCACCTTGCCGGCATCCTGCATCATCTGCTGCAGGGATTTTTCACCCGAAGACAACAGAATCAGTTGCCAGCGCGGCAAAGCGCGCGCGGTCAGACGGGCGGTTCCGCGCATCCGGCCGGCCTCGTTGAAGATCATGTAGATCAAATCGCCGATCTCGCGCGGATCGGCTTGCCCGATTTCGTCCAGCATCAGCACTGAATCGCAGTGCGTGGCGGCGGTCATCTCGAAGCCGGCGCGCGTGCCGTGCCAGCTTCGCCGCAGATTTTGCGGTTTGCCCCAGACCGACAGCGCCCAGTTTTGCGAGGTAGTCTTACCGGTGGTCGAAGTACCCATGAAGTGCAGCCCTCCGGATTGCACGTTCAACAGGTCCAGCAAGGGCGGGGCAAAGGCCGCGCTCAATGCGAACACCGGGACGTCAAAATCCTCGACGGCGCGCGCCACCTCGTCGCGCCAGCCATCGAGGGTTCCGGCGAGCGAATAGGGCGATGGGCTCGGATCGTCGGACCGATAGAACACTTCGTCGTCACCCTGCCCGAACACGGCATCTGGGAGCACGAACACTCCCTGAGTCCAACCGGTCTTGACCGTGGCCACCGCGCGCTTCTCGGGACGCGCGCGATTCAGATAGGCGCGGATGTGTTTGTTGGCGTGGGCCGGGTTATCCGTCGCCCTGAAGCCCATGTCGTATAGGCGCTGGAGAATCTCGCGGCCATCGGTGACCAGCAGCGCGCGGGGCAGTGTCCAGACGTGGGTTTGTCCGTGCAGGGCGGTGAATTTGAGCGCCACGGCGTAGCCATGCCCGCGCCCGTCGTCCGCCGTGGCGAGCACTTCGAAGGGGGCGCTGATCCACTCCGGCGCAAAGTATTGCCGCGTCATGCCGCCGTCGGGCGTGGGTACGTTCCCAACGTGGACATACCAAAGACCCGGCCCCCTTGGGGCTTTGCCGTGCTTGCATTCATCCTTGCGACCCAACCCTCCGATCTGGGAGCCATCGGGCAAAATCATGAAGTAATAGGGAATCTTACTATCTTGTAACCTTGTAACCTCTTCTTTTAATACTGGGTTACTTGCTTTCTCCTTTCCATTCAGCTTTGTATCCTCGTAACCCGTGTAACCTGCAAAATCTGGCTCTCCCCCCTCATATGATTGATTTTCGTTCTCCGTTTGGGCTGCCCTACGCAGCGAGCCGATACCCACGCCCTTCCCGCCTCTGGCGCCGGGCGTGGTGGGTTTTCCGCGCTTGAATAGCGCCAGGGCCTTCGGTCGTTGGTTTGCGGTCGCCCAAGCATCGACAATGACGCGGGCGGCGTCGAAGGCAGGGCAAGCCGCCCCCCACGCAGCGACGTCCCCGCCCATTTCATTCTTGACGGCGCTCGCGACTAGCCACTCCGCCGACCGTTCGCCGTGCTTCGCGTCGGCCGGAACGAAGCGGGCGATCTTCAGCAAGTCCAGCGCGGTGCCCCCCGCGACCGGTTCGAGTTCCAACCCGGCGATGTGCTCGCGGGCACTCTCCCACGCGGGGTGATCTTTCGCGCCCTGGACCTCAACGGGCGGGTCACCCACCAGTTCGAACCGCTGCCCACCGTGGGCCTGACTGAACAACTCGGGCGGGTCCGCATTCAAGTTGAGCCAGCCCACGGCGCGGCCGCCGTCGTAGTCGGGTTCCAGCGGGTCGAGGGTTTCCCGTTCGTTGAAGCGCTGCGGGTCGGCCAGCACTTCGCGCACCGTCGCGGATACCCACTGTCCATCCTCGGCAACGATCAGGTCGAAATCAGCATGCAGAAGGCCGCGCTTGCCCAGCGCGACCTCGTAGAGGGTTTTCAACTTAATCTTGGCGATGAAGATTTGGGTAGCCGCGTCGCTGTCGTCGGGCTCCTTCGTCCGTTCGGTGTCGGCGATCCATTGCGCCGTGCGTTGATCGACCTTGGCCGCCACCCAAGCCTCACGGACGCGCTGGGATTCTTGCCGCAGTTCCGACTCTCTACTGCGGACCAGTTTTTTGAACCGTTCACGCTCGAAAACAGCCAGATCCGGAATCGCGGTCCGGGTATCCAGAAAATCCGCATCGCCGTTGCGAGCGATGGGGTCGGGGAGTCGCTGGACAAGGCTTGCCCCGCAGGCAGCCCCACCGCAGAAATCCAAGCGCTCGGGCTGCCAGACCGATGCATCCACGATACTGCGCATCAGCAGTTGCCCCGCCCCGCCGACCTGTATCCAGCCGAAGCCCGGCGTTAGCCACAAGCGTTCGAACAATGCCCTGCCGGCGCGCGCTATATCGCTGGCGTCTCGGACGAACAGGTAAAGCCGCTGCCCCCCGACACCCTTTAGTTCCTCAACTGGATTGCCGTCAGCGTCGGTTCGCCAGATACAGGAAGACGCCGAAGGGCGCCACAGTGTGGGCGCGTCGGCGATGCCGGGCGCGACTTTCGCGAGCGCGGCGAGCAGGTCGGCCCCGTCACCAGCCGTGAACCGGGGACCGTGCTCGCTCGGGTCGTGGTCGATCATCAGCACGCCCGGCGTGTCGGGCGGGAACCCCATGTGCTGCCGGGTGCGGCTGATGGCTGGGATTCCGTTCGCATCGACGGGCGGGGCATTTTTCAGTCGGTCGCGGCTGAGAACGCGAGCGCGTTCATGACCATTTACCCCGTAACACAGCGCTTGCGACGGGTTTAGCCGCGTCAGCAGATCCGCGAATTCCGCGACCGTCGCGGTCATTTTGCGGGCCTCACCCTCGGCAAGCTGGCCGCCAG
>JAIBBY010000118.1 GCA_019694455.1 Pirellulales bacterium | reverse complement strand
CCCAGCCGTCCAGCGCTTCGTGGTGGGATTTGTAGGTCAGCAGGTTGTGGGCGCGCAAGCCGTCCAGGCCGTCGGGCAGTTCCACCGCCGCGTCGGTCCGTTCGGACTTTTGTTCGATGATCACCACTCCCCCGCACCCCCTCCAGAGACCAAGCATCAGAGTCCCAGAGGTCAGAGTTCCCCGAGGCCAGAGCTAACGAACGGGGGCCGAACGCAACACCACCCGAAACCCGACATTGCCGGCGCGGTAGACGGGGCGATGACTGTCGCGGAAGGCACAGCGCGCGCCGCCGCGACGGTTGTCCCACGAGCCGCCGCGCAGAACCCGCAGGATGTCATTTCCGGCGGCCAGGTTCTCGCGGCGCGCGTCGTCCGGGTCGTAGGGATACCCGAACTCGGGTTCCTTCCAGTCATGGCCCCATAGGCTGCGCGTCCACTCCCAGACGTTGCCGAGCAGGTCGTGTAGGCCGAACCCGTTGGCCGGGAAGCAACCGACCGTTGAGGTATCACCGATTCCGGTCTCTTCGTAATTGGCGCGATTCGGGTCGGGTTCGTCGCCCCACGCGAATACGGCATCCCGCAGCCCGCCTCGCGCCGCCTTCTCCCACTCCAGTTCACTGGGCAGCGTGACCCGCCAGCCGCTTTCGCGTATCCGACGCGCCATCTCGCTACCCTCGAATGCCGGCGAGTGGGCGAGACAGTCGTTCAGCCAGTCGCAATACGCCAAGGCCTCGCGCCAACTGACCCAGCGCACCGGTCGGTTGTCAGGGTCGCGCAAGGCACGGTCATCGCCGACCTTGAGCAGCTTCGCTTTGACGAAGGCTTTGAACTGGGCGACGGTGACCGGATAGCGCGCGATGTAAAACTCGGGAGTTGGCGTGAGTACCTCGTTGCGTTCGTGATCGGGCACATCGGCGTTGATGATTTCCGCAACCCGCTTCGCTGCTGCTTTCGGCGTGCCGATCACGAACTCGGGGTCAGCGGGAATATGCACGAATCCGAGCCGGTCGTCATCCATCAAGTAGAACCGCTGTGGGGCGAAGCGTAGGTCACCGAGCGCTGTCAGCACATCGGCTGCGCGTTTGCGTACCACTAATCTTGAGCTTATCTGCAAGTCCGTGTCTCTTAACAACTCGATAATGCGTCGGGCACAATCCGTCCGGATGGCTTCGCCGCTGTCGGGCCATTCCAACACCGCCACGCCCGCCAGTTCGGCAGCGGAAAATTGTGTATTGGAATGACTGCCAGCCCAAGCCAGCGCGCGGAGGAACTCGCGCGCTACCTTGGTGGCATTGAGGGCCAGGTAGCCGACCAACAGCAGGATCGGTTCGCGCCACCAGGGATCGTCCAGCCGGCCATTGAGGAACGCGAGGATGGCATCCTGACCCTTGCCACCGGTCACCTCGCGCAAGTAGCGCGCCACCAGAAATTCCTGAAGCGCTAGATGAATGAAACGATACGCGCCGTCGCGCTCTTCCAACACGCTGCCGCGTTGCCGGGCGTGGCCGAGAAAGTCGTCGATGCGCGGTTTGAACTCGGCTTCTTCACATAACGCCTGTTTCAGCGCCGGCTCCTCGATTTCGCGGCCCTGGTCGCGGCCCTGCTGGTGCATGTGGAAGGCAAGCTGCTGCGCCATGTCGCGATACCGCTTCCAGTCGGTCGACAGTTCGCGGATGTCGCGCTCCTCGCGCCCGTAATCCACCTGCAACAGGGCGTTGATGGCCTTGTCAAACAGGTCGGCGCGCTCGTCGGGCAACCGACGGTTGTTGAAGTGTACGATCAACAACAGCCGCACCAGCAGCGGACTGTCCACCAGCGCCTCGGCCCGTTCGCCCAGCCGCGCACGGCGCTCTGCTTCCAGCCGTCGAATGCCGCCCAACAAGTCGTTCGCGCGCTCGGTGCGCGCGGCGGCGTCGTGCGGGCAAATGCAGGCGTAGGCTTGGCGCACCATCGGCGCGATGTGCTGCTCGAAGTCGAGCGGCTGCACGGCGATCTCGCGGAACTGCGCGCCCAAGGCTGTGCGCCCGCCGCGGTAGGCGATGGTGCGGCAGGTGACCACAACGCGCAGGTCCTCGCGCCCCGCTACCAATTCTTCCACCGACTGCCGCACTTCGGCGCGCTCGTCCTCGTTGGCCACCTCGTCCAGCCCGTCCAGCAACAGGAGCACGTCCCGACCGTCCTCGAGCAGTTGCGCGAAGAAGTCGGCGGGCAGATTGAAATCGGCTTGCTTGCTGATCAGGTGGTGCGCGATGAAATAAGCCAGCGTTCGCTCTTTCGCCGGCGCGTCGTCCGCCAGGTTGCGGCGGTACCGCGCGAAAGAGGCCAGCGGCACGAAGAGGGGCAGAGGCAGTTCGTTCGGCTGGCATTCCTCGGGCTTTTTCGGTTGGCCCTGTTCGTCCAACTTCGGTTGGCCTTGTTCGTCCAACTCGCTCGGCTTCATCAAAGGTCCGAGACGCGAACGCGCTGGGTCGGGTTGCTCGCTCAGCAGTGAAGACGCGAGCGCCCAGGCCATGTGCAACAGCACCGTGGTCTTGCCGGAACCCGGCCCGCCGATGATGACCAGGCGTCGGCCCAGCCCGAGAACCTCGTTCAAGGGGACAGTGGTATCGTCCCTCATCCATTTGGCGCGCAGCGGCACGTAAGCCATCTCCAGCGGCAGCAACACCACCGGCGCCCCGCCCGCCTGCTCGATGCCGCGCAGTTCGATGTACTCGGTACGCGCCCGCAGCCACCGCAAATAGCCGGCGACCTGTCGCTCGATCTCCTCTGGGGTCAGCCGCCCGCTAATGGCGGCATGGTAGTGGGTGACGATCTGCAAGCCGGTGTTGATCGGGGCGGTGTTCTGGCCGCCGATTGCCACGCCGCCGGCGCTGGCCGCCCTCGCACCCGGTCCTTGCGCGATGGCGCCGCTGCCGGTGAGTGTCGCGTTGTAGGTATTACCACCCGCCGCCGCGGCATCACCTTTGTCCGGTTTGAACTCGATGAAGCCGCCAGCGACCAGCTTGTCCAGTTGCTGGTTGAAGTGGAGTTTCAGCGCGTCGATGTTCTGGTAGGTGGTGTAGAAGTGCCCCAGGGCATCCAGCTTGTCCTGGAACGCCAACAGGCTCATCAAATCCTTTCTGTTGGTGCTGCTGGGGCTGATCGGCACATCCTTGAAATAAGTGAAGATAAACGGTTTGCTGGTGGCCTGGAACTGCCCGAAGGCGGTCTCGAACTCCTCTTCGGTGTAGGGGCCGACCTTGGTAAAGAACAGCATGACCAAGACGTCGCACTCCCGAATCGCCTGGTTGTACTCGTCTTGCAACCGCGTTGGCGACAGCGCGTCGAGAAAGTCTTCCCACACGATCAGCTTGAGGAAAACACCTTTATCGATCCAATCGTTGTTCTTGCGATTGATGAAAATCTCGAACTCCTTCCGGTCTTCCTTCAGTTCGGAAGACGAGGCGAGGAAGATTTTTTGGGTCTGCATGGTCGGTCTCCTGTCCGCCGCGCCGGGTTCCGAACCGGCGAGAATGTCGTGTTTTCCCCCTGCTCGGTTCCGAGAGCGGGTCTGACCCCAAGCCAAATCCACCGGTGAAATCTGATTCAATTTCCGAATGGATATTGAGCTTTTGGTGGCTTTTAGTAGGTTGGGCTGAACGTAGTGAAGCCCAACATCACGACCTTTTGTCGGGCAACGCTACGCTATTGCCCGACCTACGCCCTGCGCCAAACGGCATAAAACCTATACGGAATTGGTATAACTCCTGATAGCCGCCGTCTCGCCGTGGATCGGACAGGATGGCGGGGGTCCGAGGGATACCACCGAAAACACGCCACGCCGTCGCCGACAGGATGCGG
>JAIBBY010000117.1 GCA_019694455.1 Pirellulales bacterium | reverse complement strand
CGATGCGCTGCATAGCGCCGGGAACGTTGACCACGGCGGGGATGCCGTATTCGCGGGCGACGATGGCGCCATGCGAGATGAAGCCGCCGGTTTCGGTCACCAAAGCGGCGGCGCGCAAAAAGAGCGGCGTCCAGGCCGGATCGGTGGAAGGCGCCACGAGCACGTCTCCGGCGGCGAGGCGTTCCGCATGACGTGGGTCGGCGATGAGGCAAGCCGGTCCGGTCGCAATGCCAGCCGCCACACCAAGTCCGGCAAGGGCATGATCGCCGCTCCGCGAGGCGGTCGCGCCAGCACGAACGGGACAGTTTTCCACCAGCGTATCCGGCGCTGATTCCGCATCCAAACTCACCAATCGCACCTTGCGGTCGGCTACCAGCTCCGCCAGCCCAACACCATCCCAAACGCCCTCCATCAGCTCGCACAGGTCTTCGATGGTGCAATGAAACACGTCTTCCATCGTGGCTAGCAGACCGCTTTCGGTCAGACGCCGGCCGATTTCGAGCGCCACGATTCGAGATATTTCCGCCTGCCGTACCAGAATCGACTTTGCCATTTCGCGCTGTTCGGCCTCGCGCGCAGACTGGTGGGCCAAACGGTGGATCAACCCATGCAGCAGGCGCGGCGTTTTTGCGTACACTGTTTGCCAGGCCGCTTCCGCCGTCTCACGGCGGCGTTGCGCGATGCGCCGGTGCTCGTCGCCGGTCACCATCGGTCGGATCGTCTCCAACAGCCAACGCGGATCTTCGCGCCAACGCGGATTGCGCAAGTCGAGCTCGTACACGCAACGATGACCGTATTCGTCCAGAAACGCTTCGAAACCACGGCGAAAAGCCGACTCGGCGGGCAGTTCGCGCCAATCCGCGGGCGCGAACGGCTCAGCGGTAAAAAAGCACGCCGCCGCAGGATCGGTCGCGGCGACCTCGGCCAATTTCGCCAGCGCGAGACCGTGCTGGGCGCTGGTGATAGGCGCGCCATCGATGAGCAGCGCGTTGGCGATCTGCTCCGCCCGAGTGCCGAACCAGCGCTTGAGCAAACCGACTAACATCATCCAGCTCGCGGCGCTAGTCGATTGCAGCAGATGCAAGTTACGTTCGCCGTCGACCGCGCCGAAATCGAGCAAGCTGTCGGTCAAAGCTCGATCCGGCAGCGTACGCCAATCCCGGCAGCGTAGCGAATCCGTCTTTTCGTACAGGCGCTTAAACTCGGCGTCTGCCCGTTTGCGGGCGTGGTTGATGGCGCGAGCAAGACGCAAATTGTGTAGCAGCCAGCGCAGTCGCAACCACCAGGTAGGTTTTGCGGGGACCGTGATCGCTTCCTGATGGCCGCCCGTAAAATGATTGGTCAAGGCGGGCGAAATGCCGAAACCCTCCCAGAATTCCCATTGCATGATGTCGAAGTTGAAATAACCGCGTCCTTGCCACAATCGCGCCCGGGAAAGGCCGGGTAGCAACGGATAACCGGCGGCACGCAACGTCGCTTCCAGGATGACGCGGATGGGATGCGCCTCCAACGTCCAGATCAGCGCCGACTGCGCCATCGGTAGGCTGTCCCGGAAGTTGCCGTTGGACCAGACTTCTGGTTGCGCGATCAAAGCGGGATAGGTGTAGCGCGGCCGCGTCGTGACGGGCCGCGCTTGTAAGACGTGAAAATCCTCCCCATCGAACGCCCACTCGATATCTTGGTGTTGTTCGCCGTGGCCCAGCGCCCAAGCGACGCGCTGTATTAAGCGGGCGAGGCGCAACAGTTGGGCGTCGTCGAGAGTGGGGCGGTTGGGCACGGGCGCAACGCTCTTCTGCTCGGTCCCACCGTCCTCGGCGAGCGAGCTGCGGCATTCTTTGCGGCCCAGCCGGCGTTCGGCGACAAAAGGTCGGGGCGAGTGGCTGCCAACCTCGACCACGAACTCGTCCGGATCGGCGTGACCACCCACGACCGTTTCGCCGTAGCCGTCGTTAGCGGCGATGAAGAACCGATCTTCGCGGCCACTGCGCGGATCGCACGAGAAAGCGACCCCTGCCGTTAGGTCTCCCGAACGCGGCAATACCAGCGCCATCAATACCACGGCCGGCCAGGTTGCGTCTGCCGCGATGCTCATCCGTTCGCGATAAGCGCAAGCCCGCGCCGACCACGCCGACGCCCAGCAGTGCCGAATGGCGCGATGCAGATCTTCGCGGCGGCGTACGTTGAGAAACGATTCGAGCACCCCGGCGAACGAGGCATTTGCCGAATCTTCGGCGACGGCGGACGAGCGCACCGCCAAGGGGGTTGCGGCGATATCCCAACCTTCGAGTGCCGCATCGATGGCTTGCGCCAAATCGTCGGGAAGCGGCAACGCGTCGATCCGGTTCGGTGCCTTGGCAAGTTCTTCGGGCCGGAGGCCGTGATAGTCGAGAAATCGCTGGCAGGCCGCCACGGACAGTACACCGCCGACCGGCACGCGAAAGCCGTAGCGGGCTAGCCGCGCTAGATTCCAGCCCTTGCCGCCGACCACGGATGGACCGGCCGCGAAAGCATCCGCCCACGAAAAGCACCATTCCGGTTTAGTGTTCACGAGCGAACTCCCGCGCCTTCGAGGAAAAGGTTGAGCACTTGACGTAGCAAAGCCGCTAGATCCGTCTCGGGTCGATGAAGCCATTTCAAGGTTGCCGCAAGCTGCATCGACTGGAGGTAGGCCACCGCCAAGTCCGGAGGCAGATCGTCGCGAAGCTCGTCGGAGATTTTTCCCGCTTCGAGCACGCGCGCGAGATGACGATGAAATCCAGTACGTTGGCCGTCGCCGGCCGCGTACCAGTTCGGTTCGGATAGCCGATAAGCGATGTAAGCTGCCATGTAATCGCGGTGCTGGATGGACCAGTCGGCGATGCCTTCGAACAGAGCTAGCAATCTGCCTCGAACGTCTGGCACGCTCGCCATGAGTGCGCTCACCTCCTCGTCGCGACCGGATGCCTCGCCGATCATGAAGGCGGCGACAATCGCTTCTTTCACCGGAAAATATTTGTAGAGCGTACCCTTGGCGACGTCCGCCGCCGCTGCGATACGTTCCATGGTGACGGTGTCGTAACCTTCGGTGTCGAACAACATCATCGCCACGTCGACGATGCGTTGCCGTAGCGCATCGCGCTTGCGTTCGCGGCGTGAGGAAAGAGGAAAAGTATCCATAAGGCACCATAAATAATGTACGACGTACATTATTGTACGTCGTACATTATTTCAAGGGCATCGATGAAAATGCCGATTGAAGCGATAAGGCAAAGGGGCCAGATAGGCACGCCATACTTGGCAAAACCAAAGGAATGGTCAGTGCCGCCGAAACTGCTCAGAGTCCGGGCTGTGCAACGCTAGCGCTCTGAGAGGGGCCAGTAGTCGGTCAAAGTGTTGAGGGCATTGTCATACAATGCCCAGGCTGCAGGTGATACCGTTGAAGCAAAGCAAGTTGAGGGCGACACTGCGCAGCACGGCGAAGAGACCAGGGTTCCGCCGGATGCGGCTAGCATTCTCGCCCAAGGACATCCCAGTCTTTTTGGCGGGTATCAAACACTGTGGTGTGGCGCGGGATTTCGACCAGGGTGCAACAACGAGCATGCCAATCCTCGGTACCACCGGTACCGGGCGGCGGGCTCCACATCCGGGTCAGGCGCTACCCGATCCGGTTATGGTGACCGATCTCGTGGATTGGATCTTGCGGTACGACGTGGCGTCCGACGGGATCGCCGGAATGTCGAACGTCAACAAGTGCTCCAAGCCATGCCGCCGACCTTGGGAACGGCGATGATCAGGAATCGCGGCGAGAAACGTCGGCAAAGGCATCAGCGCATTCCTGTTGTCTGACAATAGTTCGGACAGTTTTCAGGCGGCGATGGGCTGAATCAGGCCGTAATTACAGAAGGTTTCATACTCGGGGCTATTTTCGGCCAAGCGACCGCCATGGGCCAAGTGGGCTAAAAGGCGCTGGAG
>JAIBBY010000116.1 GCA_019694455.1 Pirellulales bacterium | reverse complement strand
CGGTGGTGCTGGTCAGTTCGTATCTGCCGGAGCTATTGGGCGTGGCCGACCGCATTGCCGTGATGTGCCGCGGCCGATTGGTCGATGTGCGGCCGCGCGATGAGTGGACCGAGGAAAGCATCATGCATAGCGCCACCCGCGGCGCGATGGAAGGGGCGGCACTGCGATGACGTCGAAGTCCTGTGTCGCTAACGCCGCCACCCAGTCCGCCGAACCGCTGCGCGAGCGCCGGCCGGCGCTGCGCTGGGCGCAATCGCTGCTGGGGCCGTTCGTGGGATTATTGCTGGTGGCGTTGGTTTTTTCGGCGGCGCAATGGGTGGTCGATAAGGAATCGCCGTTCTTGCAGCCAGAGCGTATGAAGCTGGTAGCCAAGCAAACAACGATCGTCGGCATGGGCACCTTGGGGATGACGGTGATCATTATTGGCGGCGGCATTGATTTGTCGGCGGGCTCGATCTTGGCGCTCACCGCCGTCGTGCTGGCGGTAGCCCTCAAAGAGGGCGCGCCTCCGGTGGTCGCGCTGGCGCTGATGTTGGCCACCGGCACGGCCGCCGGACTGTTGAACGGGCTGTTGATCACTGGGTTGAAGCTGGTGCCGTTCATTGTCACGCTCGGTTCCATGCTCGCGTTCCGCGGGCTGGCCGAGTTTGTGTCGGACCAGAAGAAGATTCAGGCGCCGGCGCCCGACTGGCTGGCCGGATTGCTGGACCGGCCGCCGGCCGATAGCTGGCAATTGGTGCCGCTGGGCGTGTGGATTGTGATTGCGCTGGGAGTGGTGCTGGCGATTGTGCTGCGCAACACCGTGTTTGGGCGGTACGTCTTTGCGATTGGTTCGAGCGAAGCCACGGCGCGGCTGTGCGGCGTGCCGGTCACCGCCGTCAAGCTGGGGATTTACACGTTGGGCGGTTTCTTCCTGGCGCTAGCGGGGCTATTGGATTTCAACGACCTGAATCGGCAAGGAAGCCCCACCAGCGGCTTGGGTCTGGAACTGGAAATGATCGCCGCCGTGGTGATTGGTGGTGGCAGCTTGCGCGGCGGGCGGGGCAGCGTGCTGGGCTCGCTGGTTGGCGCCACGACGATGGCGCTGCTGAAGAGCGGTTGCGTCTATGCCGGCCTGAGCGACCCGGTGCAAAAGGTGATTGTGGGGGCGATCATCGTGGCCGCCGTCGCGGTGGATCAATGGACGCACGGCGCTCGCGAGTAGCGGGCGGCCGCGATCAGTGGGACTACCGGCCGCGCGAACGCCCGCCCCGATTTCCGCCGCCACGGCGTGGCGAACCGGAATACCCGCGAGGATTTTTAGCGCGGGCCTCCATGTTGACGTTGATGATGAGGTCGATGGTCTCTTGCCACGACGGAATGCCCTTGTGCGACATGCGCGCCGCGCCGCGATCATCGTCGCCAGAGTCGAGATCGTCGTCGTGTTCCATACCGGCGGCGACCAACGGGCGATCGTCATCATCATCGTCGTCGTAATCGTCGCGCTGTTGATGCGACGAAGAAGCGGGCGCATCGCCGCGAGATTCATCGCGTCTACCGCCGCGCCTTCTACGTCGTCGACGGCGAGGCCGGTCGGACTCGGCCGATTCGTTATCGCCAGCGGCCGGTCGGGTTGGCAGCGGGCCGGGGGGCGCATCGAGGTCGATCGCCTCCGACACGATGCCGGTCACCATATCGCTGATGATGCGCGTGCGGCGATTGTCCGCGTCGCCGGCTTCGTCAGAGTCGCCGAAATCGGCGTCGAACTCGTCGCGCGGCTGCTGATCGGCGGCCTCCGCGCGACCGGAGCGCGAGCCGCGCCGGCCGCGACCACCACGTCGCCGGCGGCGGCGTTTGCGCGGCTCGGCCTCTTGATCGGTCGCGGCCTCGGCGGGGTTGGCTTCGTCGGCGCTGTCGTCGATGGACTGGGAAACAGGTTCGTCGTCATCCTCATCGCGGTCAAAACGGTCGTCCCAGGCGTCGTCCCGCGGTGGGCGACGCGCTGGCGCCACTTCGTCGCGGGGCGGCGGGGGGGAACGTCGCGGGCGATCGTATTCGGTTCGTGGGGAAGGGCGCGTGCGCTCGTGCTCGGCGCGATCGGCCTCTGGCTCGCGGCGGCCTGCTTCAGGCTCTCGCTGGCGCGGCAGCGTCTCCGCTGGTCGCGCAGCCGGGGGAGCTGGGGCCGGTTCTGGTCGCGTGGGCTCAGACTGAACCGGAACGGCAATGCCGAACTCCGCGGCCAGGCTGTCCCAGGCGGCGGGAGGAGGCGTGGCGCGGGTAGTTTGCGTCTTGCGCGGCGGCGGTGTCGGCTGCGTGTCTTGGGGCTTTGACCACTTGGGCGCGGCCTCGGGGCGCGACTCGGCGCCAAGATCGGCTGCCAACTTATCCCAAATGCTCGGTTCTGGCGATTCGCTCATGGCTGTCTGTGTAGGGCCTTCCGACCAGTTACGTGTCCTGCGTCCTTGTAGGTCTGTTCAGTATAGGATTTGCCGCGCCGATCGTGAAGCCAGGCTTCGACTTGCCACCACGCGGGCCGCGCTCGTGAGGCCGATTTGCCGCCATTCGGCGTAGAATAACAAGGGCGGCCGGACCAGTGACGTGGCAAGGGGTCATGGCGCGGGGCGCCGGCGGCCACTGGCGAGCGGTGGAAACACGATGGAACGAACGCACTCTCCGACAGGCCCTGGCGCCGCGCACTCCATCGAAGTCGAGGTGAGCGGGCACATCATCGACAGCCTGATTTTGCCGAAGATCCTGGACGTCATCACGTCGCTGGGAGGGGCGTTCACGATCAAGCAGATCACCATTGGGCACGCGCGGACCGATCCGAGTTATGCCTTGATCGAGGTGCGGGCCGCCGAACCAGACCAATTGGCGAAGATTGTCAGCGAGATTAGCGATCACGGCGCCGTGCCGACCGCGCAGCAAGATTGCCGCCTGGTCGAGGCCGACATGGAGGGGGCGTTTCCCGAGGGGTTTTACAGCAGCACCAATCAACGCACGGAAGTGCGGGTCGCAGGCAATTGGCTGCCGGTCCAGCGGCAAGAGATGGATTGCGGGGTGATGGTCGATCTGCCCAGCGGCAGTGCGACGTGCATTGCAATGAGCGACGTGCGGCGCGGACAGCAGTTGGTGGTGGGACACGCGGGGGTGCGCGTCTTTCCCGAAGAGCGCATGCTGGAACGGCACGGCTTTGAGTTCATGAACTCGGCGGTTTCGACAGAGAAGCCGAAAGGGGTGATGGTGCGCGAGATCGCCGGCGAGTTGCGCCGGCAGCGCGCGCAAGGGGGGAAGATCTTGCTGGTCGGGGGGCCGGCGATTGTCCATACCGGCAGCGGCGAGCATGTCGAATGGCTGATCGACCAGGGCTACGTTCAACTACTGTTTGCGGGCAACGCCTTGGCCACGCACGATATTGAGCAGGCGCTATTTGGCACGAGCCTGGGCATTCAACTCGATCATGGGGGATCGGTCGAAGGAGGGCACGAACATCATTTGCGGGCGATCAACCGCATTCGGCGGCTGGGAGGGATACGCCGGGCGGTGGAGAGTGGGGAGCTAGCGCGCGGCATCATGCGCAAATGCGTGCTGCGCGGCGTTGATTTTGTGCTGGCGGGAAGCATTCGCGACGACGGCCCGCTGCCAGAAGTCGTGACCGACACGTTGGAAGCGCAGCGCGTGATGCGCGAAAAGCTGGCTGGCGTGACATTCGCCTTGATGGTGGCCAGCACGCTGCACTCGATCGCGGTGGGCAACCTGCTGCCGGCCTGGGTTAAGGTGGTGTGCGTGGACATCAACCCTTCGACGGTGATTAAGTTGAGCGACCGGGGGACGTTTCAGACGGTGGGACTGGTGACCGACGTGGAGCCTTTTTTCCGCGCCTTGGTCAGTGAACTGAAGTCAGCGGAGCCGGCCGCATGAGCGCGCGTGCCCGCATCTTGATGTGCCCGCCGGACTATTACGGCATTGAGTATGAGATCAACGCCTGGATGAGTCGGTCGCGCCCGAGTGATCCGCGGCGGGCGCGGCAGCAATGGCAGGGGCTGCGCAAGCAGCTTGAGGCGGCCGGCGCCGAAGTGGTGTGCATGGAGCCGGCGCCGGGACTGCCGGACCTGGTGTTCACCGCCAACGCGGCGTTGATCTACGGGCGGACGGCGGTCGTGTCTCGCTTTCGACATGCGGTGCGGCAGCGCGAGACGCCGTTCGACGAGCGCTGGTTTGGCGAGGATGGCTTTGACGTGCAATCGGCGCCGGAGGGCGTTTACTTCGAAGGCGCCGGGGACGCGCTCTTTTGCGGCGACACATTGTTCGCGGGCTACCGCATACGCAGCGACGCGCGCGGGCATCAAGCGATTGGCGCGTTGTTGGGGGTGCGGGTGATTCCGCTGGAACTGGTCGACCCGTACTACTATCACCTCGACACTTGCTTTTGCCCGCTCACCGACGACACGGCCATTTATTACCCCGCGGCGCTGGACGATTATGGTCGCCGCGCTCTGGCCGAGATCGTGCCGAACCTGATCTCG
>JAIBBY010000115.1 GCA_019694455.1 Pirellulales bacterium | reverse complement strand
GCCGCCTCGGCAAGCTGCGCGCGGAGCGGATCGGGGGGCGATGACTCCGATTGATCCTCGTCCGCGCTGGGTTGAGCCAGCACGCCGCGCACTTCGCCGAGCGTGCGCTCCAGCAATTCGCGCGATTGCGGCGTCAGGCCGTGGGTCGCCTCCAAGGCCTGATGCAACTGTTCGACCGCCAGCCGGAGCTTGTCAGATTCGTCGGCCATAATTGGCAATATTTTGAATTGGGTTTGCGAAGCAATGTCTGTCGCGCGCCAAAGAGCATGCCGCGACCACCGCGTAGAATAGGGCCCCGGCCGGCAATGAACAAGCGAATCGCGCGGGGCGAGATGCTTCTCGCGGTCGCGCGCGTATAATGAGCGGCAGCGGGGGGCGCCGCTTGCACCAACACTGCCACCGCTGGGAGGGAACCATGAACCGTCCAAGCACTCGTCGCGACTTTCTGCGGGCCGGCATCACGGTCGGCGGCCTCGCTGGGCTAGGCGATGTCGGCTTCCTTTCACAATTGCCGCGGGTCGCCGCCGCTGAAGTCAAGCGCCCCCTGGCGGCACCGCTGCAAGCCGATGTCGAGCCGGTGGTGCGACTGCTCGAAGAAACACCGCGCGACCAACTGCTGGAGGCGGTGGCTCATCGCATCCGCGACGGCCTCAGCTATCAGCACGTCCTGGCCGCGCTGCAACTGGCCGGCGTGCGCAACATTCAGCCACGGCCGAGCGTGGGCTTCAAGTTTCATGCCGTGCTGGTGGTGAACTCAGCGCATCTGGCCAGCATGAACTCGCCTGAAGAATATCGCTGGCTGCCGATCTTTTGGGCGCTTGATCACTTCAAGCAGGCGCAGGCTGACGACGTTCGCGAAGGGGACTGGACCATGCAGCCAGTCGATGAAGCGCGCGTGCCGGCCAAAGACAAGGCGCTGGCGGCGCTGGTCGACGCGCTGAATCAGTGGGATGCCGACGCGGCCGACGTGGCCGCCGCCGGCGCCGCGCGAGTGGCCTCGCCGGAGGAGGTGTACCAAACGTTGTATCGCTTCGGCGCGCGCGATTTTCGCGACATCGGCCACAAAGCAATCTTCGTGGCCAACAGCCAGCGCACGCTGGAGCGCATCGGCCCCGAGCACCTGGAACCGATCTTGCGCTCGCTGGCCTACGCGCTGGTGAAGTACGACGGCGAGAACCCAGCCCGCGCCGATCACGAAGCCGACCGCCCTTGGCGGCACAACCTCGAACTGGCGCAGCAGTTTCCGGCCGATTGGAAACAAGGCCAGCCCGACGAGGGCGCTACCCAGGAATTGCTCACGGCGCTGCGCACCGCGTCGGCCGACGAATCGTGCCGTCAGGTCGTCGAACTGCTGAAGCGCAAGGTGAATCCCCAATCGATCTGGGACGCCCTCTTCTTGGGCTCGGCCGAGCTATTGGCCCGCCAGCCGGGCATTGTGCCGCTGCACTCAGTCACCTCGACCAACGCGCTGCACTACGCCTATCAAGCGGCGCGCGACGACCAGACACAACGACTTTTGCTGTTGCAGAACGCCGCATTTGTTCCGCTGTTTCGCGAGGCCACGCGTTCACGCGGCGGCAAGTTGCCAGAGTGGCGCATCAACGACGCTTTTGGGGCCGACAGCAAGCAAACGGCGCCGGCGAGCGTCGACGAGATCTTTGCCGCGGTCAGCGACAATCGGGCCGATGGAGCGCAACAGGCGTTTGCCTGGCTAGTGGCCAGCGGCGATCCCAAGCCGCTGATCGATCGCGCGCAATTACTGGTCTTTTTCAAAGGCAGCAACTCGCACGACTACAAGTACAGCTCGGCGGTGCTGGAAGATTGGGAGCACGTTTCGCCGCAGTATCGCAACCAGTATCTGGCCGCCTGCATGTACCAACTGCGCGGGTCGGGGGGGCCAGACAATAAGCTGGTCGAACGCACCCGGGCAGCTTTCGCCGGCTAGGCAACGATCGCCACATTGCGAATAGTGGCAATTGGCCGCATATGGGGTTAGAACAGGGTATCGGCGCAGCCGATCCGCCCAGTCCCCGCCCCGAGCCCTCCCGCCCCCCAGCGAGCCTCGACCGAGGGAACTCATGCTTCGCTATGGCATTGTGATCGCAGTCCTTTGTAGCTGCGCTTCAGCACGGGCGAACGAGCCCGCAAAGATCGACTTTAATCGGCAGGTGCAGCCGATCCTTTCGGGCCATTGCTACAAGTGCCACGGCCCTGACGACAAGAGCCGCCAGGCCAGCCTGCGCCTCGACCGGCGCGAGTCGGTCACCGCCGAGGCAGAGTCGGGCGCGCTGCCGATTGTGCCGGGCAAGCCCGCCGAGAGCGAGTTGGTCCTGCGCATCCGCGCGACCGACGGCGACATGCAGATGCCGCCAGCGGCAGCCAACAAGCCGTTGTCGGACGCGCAGAAGCAAATACTGGAACAGTGGATCGCCGAGGGCGCCGAGTACGAAGCGCATTGGGCATTCGTCCCGCCGCGCCAGGCCCCGTTGCCAGCGGTCAAGCAAACCGAGTGGCCCAAGAACGCGATTGACTACTTCATCTTGGCCCGGCTAGAGGCGGAGGGGCTGACGCCATCGCCCGAGGCGGATCGCCACACGCTGGCCCGCCGTGCGGCGCTTGATCTGGTCGGCTTGCCGCCAACGCCGGAAGAGACCGACGCCTTTGTCGCCGATACGTCGCCCGACGCTTTCGAGCGCTATGTCGATCGGCTGCTCGCCTCGCCAAGTTATGGCGAACGTTGGGCGCGGCATTGGCTCGATCTGGCGCGCTACGCCGACACCAACGGCTACGAGAAGGACCGCGTCCGCTCGATGTGGCCCTATCGCGATTGGGTGATCGCCGCGCTGAACGCCGACATGCCGTTCGACCAGTTCACCATCAAGCAGATTGCCGGCGATTTGCTTCCCCATGCGACCCTGGAAGATCGGATCGCCACCGGGTTTCATCGCAACACGATGATCAACGAAGAGGGGGGCGTCGATCCATTGGAGTTTCGCTATCACTCGATGATCGACCGGGTCGCGACGACCGCGACCACTTGGCTTGGCCTGACCATGGCGTGCGCGCAATGCCACACGCACAAGTACGATCCGATCCCCCATCAAGACTTCTATCGCATGATGGCGTTTTTGAACAACGCCGACGAACTGGAAATGGATGTCCCCAAGCCCGACATCACCGCGCGCCGCGCCGAGTTACAAGCGCAGATCGACGCGGCCGTGGCCGACTTGAAGAACCAGTTTCCGACCGAGGGAGATCTGCGCTGGCACGACGCGCAGCCGACCCGCGTGGAGTCGGAAGCGGGCAGCACGGTCGCCATTCAAGAGGACGGCGCCGTGCTCATCTCGGGGGCGAATCCGGAGTCCGACGTTTACACGGTGACTTTGGAGAGTCCGGCGCCGCGGGTATCGACCATCGAGTTGATGGCGCTTACCGACGCGTCGCTCGGCGGCAACGGCCCCGGGCGCACCCCACACGGCAACTTTGTCGTCACCGAGATCAACGTGACCGCGGCCCCGCTCGATGGTTCGTCCCCGCCTCGCGAGATCAAGCCAACCCAGGCCGAGACCGACTTCGCGCAAGACGGATTTCCCGCGGCGCATGCCATCGACGGTAACCCAAAGACGGGCTGGGCCATTCACGGAAAAGACAAATGGAACGTCAACCGCATATTGACGCTCGGCTTGGAACAACCGGTTGATTTTGCGGGCGGAACATGCTGGACGTTTCGCATTGCACAACAATACGGCGGGCATCACACGCTGGGCCGATTCCGGATTCGACTAGGCGAGCCCCTGAACGATCCTCGGCCGATTGAACAGCGCCGCCAGGAACACCTTGCCCACCGGTTCAAAGAATGGGTGGCATCCGAAGAGGCGCGCACCGGGCATTGGCGCCTGCTGAAGCCGCTGAGCGCCACGAGCGAGATTCCGGTGCTCACCATTTTGGAAGACGACTCGGTGTTGGCCACGGCCGACCAATCGAAGAGCGACACGTATCACATTCGTCTGGCCTGCGACCTGCAAGGCGTGACTGCGCTGCGACTGGAAGCCATGGTCGACGACCGGTTGCCCGTTCGCGGACCAGGGAGAATCTATTACGAGGGTCCGTTCGGCGATTTCTACCTTAGCACGTTCGCGGTTCAGTCGGGCGGCCAGCCCGCGCCTTTCCGCTCCGCCACCCATTCGTTTGCCAGCGGCGCCTTTACCGCGGCCACGGCGATCGACGCCGATCCGCAAACCGGCTGGTCGATCAACGGCGCGCAGGGACGATCGCACAGCGCGGTGTTTGTGTTCGAGCAACCCTTGAACGCCACAGGCGCGATCGACCTGCGAATGTTGTTCGAGCGGTACTACGCCGCGGGAATGGGTCGCTTCCGCATCTGGGCGACTACCGACCCAGTGCCGGCGCCTGCCCGCGATCTGCCGATTGCCGTGGACGAAAGGCTGCTTCAGGCCGGCGCTGCTCCTGATCCCGACCGGCATCCGGCGCTGCTCGATCATTTTTTATCCGTGGCGCCAGAGATGGCCGCGGCGCGCGCGAAGATTGACGCGCTACGCGCCCAGATGCCGGCGTACCCCACCACGCTCGTGTTCGCGGAGCGGCCGGCGCACAACCCGCGCGCCACGTTTGTGCATCCGCGCGGCGAGTATTTGCAACGTGGCGACGCGGTGACGGCGGAGATTCCCTCGCTGTTTGA
>JAIBBY010000114.1 GCA_019694455.1 Pirellulales bacterium | reverse complement strand
CGATCGCCGCGACCCGATCAGGATGCTTGAGCAGATACGATCCGCTGTGCGCTTTTTCGGTGACTTGCTTCACAGGGCAGCCGAAGTTGATGTCGACCACGCTGACGCGAAACTCGTGCGCGAGTTCGGCGCCGACCTCGGCGAGAATCGCCGGGTCGTTGTCCCAGATCTGCACGGCCAACGGTCGCGGTTCGTCGGCCACGCCCCACAGGCGGTCGGGCAATTCCTGCTCGTGCTTCTCCAGCGAGACGAACCCGCGGGCGCTGATCATTTCGGTGGCTTGCAGGCCGGCGCCGCCAAACTGGCGGACAATCTGGCGATACGCGTAGTTGGTGAAGCCGGCCATCGGCGCTTGCAACACGGGGGGATCGACCACCACCGGCCCGATATGGAGCGGTTTGACCTGCGGCAGCGGTTCGGAGAGGGGCGGTGCAGTCGACATAGGGACCCGATGGCCTTTGCGATGGGCAGACCGATTGACGGACGGGACGCCAAAAAACCGTTATAGAATATCAGGGAGCAGAATTGCTGCTGATTTGGGGCATTGTCAGGATAGACAGCGGCTACGCGATCGGTGTAAATTATCGGTTTCGCTCGGTCCGCCGGGACCGATGTAGTTGTGTCGATAGGGTTTCCAGCAACGAGGAGGACTTGTGGTAAAGTTGAAGGTTCGCGAAAGCGAATCGATTCATGAGGCGGTGCGCCGCTTCCGCAAGCTGGTTGAGCGCAGCGGAATCAAGAAGGAAATGCGCCGCAAGGAATATTACGAGAAGCCGAGCGACACCCGCCGCCGCGCCCGTTTGCGCGCCGAGCGTCGCGCTCGCCGTGGCCGCCTGGTCACCGCGCGGGGTTAAGACGGGTTCTCACGCTGGCCACCTGGGGCCAGCGATGCGCCGGTCACTGGGGCGCACGGGCGAGATTTTCTTAGCGCGGACTATTTTTTTTCGCCGGTGGGCGACTCGCGCATAAAAAAACGCAGCGGGGTCCCCTCGTGCTTCCAGCTTTCCCCGCTGCGCGTGACCCACGTCCCTCCCCGAGGCGCAGGTGCGCAGCAAAGTTAGGTTGTGCGCGGCCGCTGTCAAATGCCGGCTGTGTTTGACGCCGGCCTAGCGCCAATCGAGCGCCACATCGAAGGCGGGCGCCGAGTGTGTCAGGGCGCCAACGCTGATTCGATCGACGCCAGAGGCCGCAATTTCGCCAACGGTGGCAAGATTGACGCCCCCGGACGCCTCCAACTCCACGTCTGGCGCTGCCTCATTGCGTTGTCGTACCGCTTGGCGCAATTGTGCGGGGGACATGTTGTCGAGCAGCACAATGTCGGGTTGTGCCGGCAGGACCTGCTGAAGTTGTTCGAGCGAGTCGACCTCGACCTCGATGATCGGCAGTTCGGGCCAGGCCTTGGGGTTCGTCTCGCGAAACAGGATCAAAAACTGGCGGGCCTTGATCACGGCGTCGGCCGGATTGTAGCTGGCGATCTCTTGTCCCAATGCCAGATGGTTGTCTTTGATCAAAACGGCGTCGTATAGGCCCATGCGGTGGTTGCAGCCGCCACCCATCCGCACGGCGTACTTCTCCAAGCGGCGCCAACCGGCGGTTGTTTTGCGCGTATCGTAGATGCGCGCCTGCGAGCCGGCAACGGCGTCGACGTATTGCCGCGTGAGCGAGGCGATGCCCGACAACCGGCCCAAGACGTTGAGCATGGTTCGCTCGGCGGTTAGCAGGTGGCGGGCAGGGCCTTCGATCTCTGCGAGCGTTTCGCCGCGATCCACCCTGGCGCCATCTTCGACCCGCTGCCGCCATTGGCTCTGGCGATCGAACTCCGCCAGCGCCAAGCGCGCGGCTGGCAGGCCGGCGATCACGCCCGCCTGCCGCGCCACCACGTCGGCGCGGCCCGTGGCGCCTGCTGGAACGAGAGCCACGGTGGTCCAATCGTAGACGCGGGATAAATCCTCGCGCACGGCCAAGGCCAGCAAGGTTTGCCAGTCCTCTTCGAGCGGCGGGCCCCAAGTAAGTTGCTGAAAGTCGCGTTGCATCCGCCCACCGTACGTTGGGCTTTGGCGCGTGGTCAAGTGGCCGACGGTTGGAGGTGAGAGAGGATTCCGGCGAGAAAACCAATTTGCGCCGCGGCGACTGGCGGCGATAATGCCCTGCCGCCCACGGAGAAGCGGGCGGTAAACCAGAAACCGCGAATCGTCGATCGCCGTGCCGCGAGCTATGTGCCGCACAGCCGCTGTACTGGGGTTTTTACGGAGTGGTTGGTGCCAGAATCGCCTCGCAAACCGCCGCGCGAGCTGGGACTGCGGCTGGTATTGCGCGCAGCCGACCAGGCGACGGTCGCGGCGCTCGTTGCCTTGGCGCTGGTCTTTCTGGCCGGATACTGGGCGAATCATGCCTGGCGGGGGGAGCGGCTGATCGATATCGACGAGGCGCCGCGGCGGTCGATTCGGTTTGTCGTCGACATCAATCAGGCCGATTGGCCAGAGTTGGCACAGCTTCCGGAGATTGGCCAGACGCTGGCGCGGCGGATCGTTGAGTCGCGCCGCGTGGAGGGGCCGTTTCAAGATCTGGACGAGCTGCGGCGCGTGCCCGGCATTGGGCCACGCACCTTGGAACGCATGATGCCGCATTTGGCGCCGATCGCCGATCGCGAGATGGTCGCTGGACCATGACGCGCAAGCGCCAATAATGATTGGTTGGCGCCTGTCGAACCGCAACAACGAGGTACCCCGTGACGTTTCAGCTTGTCAGTCCCTGGCCGCCGGCAGGCGATCAGCCGCAGGCGATCGAATCGCTCTTGGCGGGCATTAGCGCCCAGCGCAAGCATCAGGTGCTCATGGGGGTGACTGGCTCGGGCAAGACGTTCACCATGGCCAACGTGATCAACGCGTTGCAACGGCCAACGCTGGTCTTGTCGCACAACAAGACGCTGGCCGCGCAGTTGTACTCGGAGTTCAAGGAGTTCTTTCCGCACAACGCGGTGCATTACTTTGTGAGCTATTACGACTACTACCAGCCCGAAGCCTATATTCCGCAGCGCGACATCTATATCGAAAAAGACGCTTCGATCAACGACGAGATCGATCGGTTGCGGCTGGCGGCCACTAGCGCGCTGGTCAGCCGGCGCGATGTGGTGATCGTGGCCAGCGTGTCTTGCATTTACGGCTTGGGATCGCCCGACGATTACCGCGCGATGATGGTGGGCCTGACGAAGGGAGAATCGACCGATCGCGATCAGATGCTCTCCAAGCTGATCGACATTCATTATGACCGCAATGACTTTGAGTTCGCGCGGGGCAAGTTTCGCGTGCGGGGCGACTCGGTCGAGATTTGGCCAGCGTATGAAGAATTCGCCGTGCGTGTCGAGTTTTGGGGGGACGAGGTCGAGGAGCTCTCGCTCATCAATCCCACCAGCGGCGAGGTTATCGAACGCCGCCAGGAGTTGTTCATTTATCCGGCCAAGCACTTTGTCATGCCCGAGGACCGCATCGCCGGAGCGGTCGACTCCATTCGCCAGGAGTTGGCCGAGCGGCTAGAGCTCTTTCGGCATCAAGGCAAGTTGCTGGAGGCGCAGCGGCTGTCGGCCCGCACCCGTTTCGACATCGAGATGATGATGGAGGTGGGCTATTGTCCGGGCATAGAGAACTACAGCCGGCATCTCAGCGGCCGTCCGGCGGGGGCCGCGCCGAACACGTTGTACGATTTCTTTCCCAACGATTACTTACTGATTGTCGACGAATCGCACGTCAGCGTGCCGCAAGTACGGGCAATGTACGCGGGCGACCAAAGCCGCAAGGGCACGCTGGTCGAGCATGGCTTTCGGTTGCCCAGCGCGCTTGACAACCGGCCGCTCAAGTTCGACGAGTGGGTGGAGCGGATCGGCCAGGTGGTTTACGTCTCGGCGACACCGGGCCCGTATGAGCTGGAGCAAACCGGGGGAGAAGTAGTCGAGCAAGTGATTCGCCCCACGGGCCTGCTCGACCCGGTGATTGAAGTGGTGCCGGCCAAAGGTCAGGTGCCTCATCTGCTGACGCAGATTCGGGAGCGATCCGCGGTGGGAGAGCGGGTGCTGGTGACCACGCTCACCAAGCGTCTGGCGGAGGATCTTTCGTACTATCTCAACGAGCAGGGAGTGTTGTGCAAATGGCTGCACAGCGAATTGGACGCATTTGAGCGGGTCGATTTGCTGCGCGATCTG
Source organism: Pirellulales bacterium (assembly GCA_019694455.1). Lineage (NCBI taxonomy): Bacteria > Pseudomonadati > Planctomycetota > Planctomycetia > Pirellulales > Pirellulales bacterium. Next base: position 717 of record JAIBBY010000114.1, on the reverse strand, counting down.
CGGCAAGGGCGGTTTGAAGCCTTGGTGGGGATCAACTTGCTGCGTGAGGGACTCGATCTGCCAGAAGTCTCGCTGGTGGCGATTCTCGACGCCGACAAGGAGGGCTTTTTGCGCAGCGAGACTTCGCTGATGCAGACGATTGGCCGCGCCGCCCGCAATGTCAACGCGAAGGTGATTCTGTACGCCGACGTGGTGACGGCTTCGATGCAGAACGCCATCGAGGAGACGCAGCGCCGCCGCGCGTTGCAGGAAGCGTACAATCGCGAACATGGCATTACGCCGCAAACGGTGAAGAAGAGCATTCGCGCGGGCATTGAGGCCGAGGCGGCGGCCCACGCGCAGGCCAATGCGGCGGTCGGTCGCACCGACGAAACCCAGTACATCACCGAGGAGTTTTTGTCGGAGCTGGAAGCGGAGATGCTGGAGGCCGCGCAGAACATGGAGTTCGAGCGGGCGGCGACGCTGCGCGACCGCATCACCCGGATGCGCGACGAGATTGGCAAGCCGGTTGAGGCTGCGACGGCGCGGGGGGACGACAAGGAGCGTCGCCGTGGGCGTAAGGGGGGGAGGAGCGTGCCGCGGCCCAAGCGGCGCGCGTAAGCGGTTTGACCAAAAAAAGAGCCTCGCGCCAATCGCACGAGGCTCTCTTTTTTGTGAATCGGTGCGGCGCGGACGCCGCGCCCAACTACGGGGTGGCCGGAGCGGGCTCAGCCGGGG
>JAIBBY010000113.1 GCA_019694455.1 Pirellulales bacterium | reverse complement strand
CTGGTGCAGCGCAAGTTGGTCGATCCGTTCGCGGCGGAGTTCGTTGCGCGAGCGCGGCGGCTGCAATTTGGCGATCCGTTCGACAAGGGTTCATTCGCGGGTCCGCTGATTAACGAAGCCGGCGCCAGCAAGGTGGAGCGCTACAACGCGCTGGCTCGCCAGGAGGGGGCCAAGGTGTTGCTCGACGGCGGGCGGATGACCGACGCGGCGCACGCGGCTGGTTACTATGTGTCGCCGTTCATCTATTTGCAGGAACATCGGCCGGGCGTGCGCACGATTCGCGAGGAAGTGTTTGGGCCGCACGTGGCGATTGTGCCATTCGACACCGATGACGATGCGATTCGCATTTACAACGACACTCCCTTTGGGTTGTCGGTGGGCATCATCACCGAGGACTATCGCCGCTGGCGGCAATATCGCGACGAATGCGACTACGGCATGGGCTACGTCAATCTGCCATGCATCGGCGCCGAAGTGCATCTGCCGTTTGGCGGCGTCAAACGCAGCGGCAATGGGCAGCCATCGGCGGCGGCGCTCGTGGAGGCGGTCACGCATCGCACGGCGTTCACGGTAAATCACGACCGAACGATTCGCATGGCGCAGGGCATGAAGGCGGAATAACGATGAAACGATGGCACTCAAGCGTCACGGCGCCGCACCTGGTCACTTCGCTGCCCGGCCCGAAGGCGGTCTCTTGGATCGCGCGCGACGATCAGGTGCTGAGCCCCTCTTACACGCGCGAGTATCCGCTAGTAGCGGCGCGCGGTTGGGAATGCGTGATTGAGGATGTGGACGGCAATTTGTTTCTCGACTTCACGGCAGGACTGGCGGTGACATCGACTGGCCATTGCCACCCGGAGGTGGTGGAGGCAATCCGCGATCAAGCGGAGCGGTTGATTCACATGTCGGGGACCGACTTCTACTACACCGCGGAAATCGAACTGGCGGAGCGGTTGGCGCGTTTGGCGCCGGGTGACCAGCCGAAGCGGGTGTTCTTCACCAACAGCGGTACGGAGGCGGTGGAGGCGGCGCTCAAGTTGGCGCGATTCGCCACGAGGCGCCCACGCGTGTTGGCGTTTTACGGGGCGTTTCATGGCCGCACCTACGGCGCCATGTCGCTGGGCGGGTCGAAGGCGGTGCATCAGCAAGGTTTCGATCCGCTGGTGCCGGGTGTGCATCGGCTACCATTTAATTGCTCGCGGGCAGAACTGGACGATTTGTTTCAACGGGCGCTTCCGCCCAGCGAATTGGCGGCAATCGTGGTGGAAGTTGTACAGGGAGAGGGAGGATACCGAGTCGCGGAACCGCGATTTTTGGAGATGCTGCGCGCGGTGAGCCGCGAGCATGGCGCCGCCTTGATTGTGGACGAGGTGCAGACAGGTATCGGTCGGACCGGAAAGATGTTCGCGGCGGAGCACTTTGGTCTGGAACCAGACATCGTGTGCCTGGCCAAGGGGATCGCGAGCGGGATGCCGCTGGGGGCGATGATCGCAACGGCCGATTGGATGACGTGGGGACCGGGGAGCCACGCCTCGACCTTTGGCGGCAATCCGCTCTGTTGCCGGGCGGCTTTGGCGACGCTCGACTTGATCGAACAGGAATATCTGGCAAACGCCGTCGAGCGAGGGCAAGAACTGCGCGCCGGACTGGAAGAGCTAGCCAGTCGCTCGCCTTGCTTGGGTGAGGTTCGCGGCTTGGGATTGATGCTGGCAGTCGACGCGCGGCGCCATGGCGTCAACGACGCTGAACTGCGTGGAAGATTAATTCACGCGGCGTTTGAGCGCGGACTGCTGCTCGTGCCGTGCGGCGCGGCGGCGGTACGATTTTGCCCGGCCTTGTGCGTGACGCGCGAAGAGATCGCGCGGGGGCTAGCGATATTTGGCGAAGCGTGCGAGGCGGCGGTCGAGGATGCCGACGACTAGCGCGTGCCGATGGCTCAGCCTTGACGCTTGTTGAGCAGCACCGCGCTATCGGTGATTTCGCTCTGGATCTCCATCGCCTTTTGCCCCTTGAAAGCGCCGGGCGAGGCGTAGAACTTGGGCCGGCCTTGGATGCGGACCACCAGCGGACTATGCACGTCTTTGGCGGTGGTGATGACGTCGCCGACACGGAGTTCGATGAGGTCTTTGGTGGTGATCCGCGTTTCTGCAAGCTCGACGGCCAATTCGATCACGGAGCCTTGCAGATTCTGGCTGATGTTCTCGATGGTTTCGGGCGTGGAATGTTTGCGATTGTACGACACCCAGCTATTGGCGGTGAGTTTGCCGCCAACGCGCTCCAAGGCGTTGTACGGGATGCAGAGGTTCATCATGCCGCGCACGTCGCCGAGAGTGACCTCGAAGCTGACGAGCACCACCACCTCATTGGGCGGGACAATCTGCACCAGTTGCGGATTGCTTTCGACGCGGGCAACCGAGAGCTCCAGCGCGACCACGTTCTCCCAAGCGTGCTTCAGCTCTTTCAGGAACAACTCGGTGATGTGCGAGACCAAACCAAGCTCGATCTCAGTGAGCGGGCGACGGGCGACCGTGGTGTTCTCCACTCCCCCGCCCAAGAGGCGATCGATGATGGGATAGAGAATCGAGGGGTTGATGTCGAGAATCAACGTGCCTTCCAGCGGATCGGCCTTGAGCAGGTTGAAGCAGGTGGGATTCTCCAAACTGAACACGAACTCGCTGTAGGTGAGTTGGTCGACGCTGGTGAGCTTGACCTCGACGAGCCGGCGCAACATGGCCGATAGCGAGGCGCCGAAATTGCGGCCAAACCCTTCGTGCAGGGTTTGCAACGCCCGCATCTGCTCCTTGCCGACACGTTCCGGACGCTTGAAGTCGTAGGGAATGACCTTCTCGCGCAGCTTGGGGGCGGTGGGACCGGGACGGCGCGCGGCGGCGCCGGCGGATTGCGCGTGCTTGGTTTCGATCGTGTTGATCAGGCTTTCGACTTCCGCCTGACTGAGAATGTCGTCTGGCATCCTTGCCTCCGATCGTGGGCGGCGCGGCCGCCGAAGATGTTATTCGCGCACCTGGCCGGTTCCGTGGCACACGTATTTATAACTGGTGAGTTCGCGCAGGCCGCACGGGCCGCGAGCGTGGAGCTTGTCGGTGCTTATGCCGATCTCGGCGCCAAGGCCGAGTTCGAAGCCGTCGTTGAAGCGGGTGCTGGCGTTCACCATGACTGCCGAACTATCGACGCGTTGCTCGAACTGGCGGGCGGCGTCGGCATCGGCGGTGATGATGGCATCGGTGTGTTTTGAGCCGTAGCGATTGATATGGTCGATGGCGGCATCGAGCGAATCGACCACGGCGATCGAAATGACCGGGCCAAGAAACTCGGTGGCGAAGTCTTGCTCAGTGGCCAGGGTGGCGCTTGGCGCCAGATCGCAGACTCGGGCATCTCCGCGAAGTTCGACACCGCGTTTGCGCAGGCCGGCGGCGATGCCAGGCACAAACTGCGCAGCGACATCGGCATGCACCAGCAGCGACTCGGCGGCGTTGCAGACCCCCATTCGCTGGCATTTGGCGTTCAGGGTCACACGCTCGGCCATGGCGAGATCGGCCGCGCGATCGACATAGACATGGCAATTGCCGTCGAAATGCTTGATGACCGGCATCCGCGCTTCGGCGGCGACACGGCGAATCAGACCCTCGCCGCCACGAGGAATGGCGACGGTGATGTACTCGTTCATCCGCAGAAAGTGGCCGACCGCCTCGCGATCGGCGGTGGAGACCAGTTGCACCGCGTCGGCGGGCAGGCCCACTTCATCGAGGCAGGCGGACAGAATATCGACAATCGCGCGGCTCGAATGCGCGGCTTCCTTACCGCCACGCAAGATGACGGCATTGCCGCTTTTGACGCAGAGCGCGGCGGCGTCGGCCGTGACATTGGGGCGCGATTCGTAGATGAAGAATATCACGCCCAGCGGAACACGTACCTTGCGCACCTGGAGGCCATTGGGACGCACCGACGACTCGATGACCTCGCCGATCGGATCGGGGAGGGTACGGACCTGATCGAGCCCGGCCGCGATCGATTCGATGCGCTCGGCGGTCAGTTTGAGCCGGTCGATTTGAGCGTCGCTCAGGCCAAACCGAGGCGCCTGGTCGAGATCGATCCGGTTAGCGGCGATGATCTCGGCAGATCGCTCGCGGAGCGCGTTGGCGGCCAACTGGAGCCAACGCTCCTTCGCCGTGCTGTCGCAGCTTGCCAATTGCTGTGACGCCGCCTGTGCGCGACGGGCGACGTCGAGACAGTAGGCGGACAGGTCGGTGGAGTCGGCGACGGCCATTTTGAACCAGTCTCAAGAACAGAATTTGCCGCGGTGCGCCGGAATTTTGGGCACCATACGAGTATCGAACAATGGCCGATTTGGGTCAATGTCGGCCAAAACCGCGTTGGCTACGAGAGCTGCAGCGGCTGGCCGTCCAGGCCACCGGCGGCAGCGAACAGCGCTAGAGCTTCGCGGGTCGACCGCACGTCATGCACCCTGAGCACCTGCACGCCATGACAGGCCAAGGCCAATGAGACGCCGATGGCGCCAAAAGTTCGATCGGCCTCTCGATCGCCAATCACCTTGCCAATGAAGCCTTTACGCGAATGCCCGAGGACCAGCGGCGATCCAAGCTGGTGAAACTGCTGGCAGCCCGCCAAGAGGTTGAGATTGTGTTGATGGGTTTTGCCGAAGCCGATGCCGGGATCGAGGGCCAATTGATCGCGCTCGATGCCGGCGGCAATCAACTCGCGCTGGCGAATTTGCAGCCAGGCAAGAACTTCGGCCACTACGTCGTCGTAGTGTGGGGCGTCTTGCATGGTTTGCGGCGTGCCTTGCATGTGCATGGCGCAGACGCCCGCGCGCGAATGGACGGCGAGCGGGACCATCTCTGGGTCGCCCGCCAGGGCGGTGACATCGTTAATGATTTCGGCGCCGGCGGCCAGGGCTTCGCGGGCGACGAGCGCCTTGGAGGTGTCGACGGAGACCGGCGTTT
>JAIBBY010000112.1 GCA_019694455.1 Pirellulales bacterium | reverse complement strand
AAACGCCGGTCTCCGTCGACACCTCCAAGGCGCTCGTCGCCCGCGAAGCCCTGGCCGCCGGCGCCGAAATCATTAACGATGTCACCGCCCTGGCGGGCGACCCAGAGATGGTCCCGCTCGCCGTCCAGTCGCGCGCGGGCGTCTGCGCCATGCACATGCAAGGCACCCCGCAAACCATGCAAGACGCCCCACACTACGCCGACGTCGTCGCCGACGTTCTTGCCTGGCTGCAGTTTCGACAGCGCCAATTGTTGGCGGCCGGCATCGAGCGCGACCAATTAGCCCTCGATCCCGGCATCGGCTTCGGCAAGACCCATCAGCACAATCTCACCCTCTTAGCGGGCTGCCAGCAGTTTCACGAGCTAGGTTCACCGTTAGTCGTGGGACATTCGCGTAAAGGCTTCATTGGCAAAGTGATTGGAGATCGAGAGGCCGATCGAACCTTTGGCGCCATCGGCGTCTCATTAGCTCTGGCAGGCCAAGGCGTGCAAGTGCTCAGGGTGCATGACGTGCGGTCGACCAAGGAGGCTCTGGCGTTGTTCGCCGCCGCTGGTGGCCTGGACGGCCAGCCGCTGCAACTCTCCTAGCCAACGCTGTTTTGGCCGACATTGACCCAAATCGGGCATTATTCGATACTCGTATGGTGCCACAAATTCCGGCACTTTGCGGCGAATTCTGCCATTTCGATTGGTTTACGATGGCCGTTGCCGACTCCACCGACCTGTCCGCCTACTGTCTCGACGTCGCCCGTCGCGCGCAGGTGGCGTCGCAGAAATTGGCAAGCTGCGACAGCATGGCGAAAGAGCGATGGCTCCGTTTGGCGGCCACCGCGCTCCGCGAGCGCTCCGCCGAGATCATCGCCGCCATCCAGATCGATCTCGACCAGGCGCCTCGGTTTGGCCTGAGCGACGCCCAAATCGACCGGCTTAAACTGACCGCCGCGCGCATCGAATCGATCGCGGCCGGCCTCGATCAGGTCCGTGCCCTCCCCGATCCGATCGGCGAGGTCATCGAGTCGTCGGTGCGCCCCAACGGCCTCCAGGTGTGCAAGGTCCGTGTTCCGCTCGGCGTGATTTTCTTTATCTACGAATCACGTCCCAACGTCACGGCCGACGCCGCCGCGCTCTGCGTCAAAAGCGGTAACGCCGTCATCTTGCGTGGTGGCAAGGAAGCCGCGCATTCGAGCCGCGCGATTGTCGATATCCTAATCGCCTGCCTCGAAGAAGTGGGCCTGCCCGCCGATGCGGTGCAATTGGTTTCCACCACCGATCGCGAGGCGGTCGGCCACTTTCTGCGGATGAACGAGTACATCACAGTCGCCATTCCTCGTGGCGGCGAGGGCCTGATTCGCCGTGTCGCCGCCGAAGCGCGGATGCCCGTCATCAAGCATTTCGACGGCAATTGCCATGTCTATGTCGATCGCGCGGCCGATCTCACCATGGCCGAGCGTGTGACCGTGAACGCCAAATGCCAGCGCATGGGGGTCTGCAACGCCGCCGAGTCGCTGCTGGTTCATGCCGACATCGCCGCGCAGTTTTTGCCCCGGATCGCCACGGTGCTACGCGATCGCGGCGTCGAACTTCGTGGCGACGCGCGAGTATGCGATCTGGCGCCAAGCGCCACCTTGGCCACCGAACAAGATTTCGCCACGGAGTTTCTCGGCCCGGTCATTTCGGTCGCCGTGGTTGATTCGCTCGATGCCGCCATCGACCACATCAATCGCTACGGCTCAAAGCATACCGACGCCATCATCACCGCCGATGCCGATGCCGCCCGCCAGTTCGAGCAACGCGTCGATAGTTCAGCGGTCATGGTGAACGCCAGCACTCGCTTCAACGACGGCTTCGAACTCGGCCTTGGCGCCGAGATCGGCATCAGCACCGACAAGCTCCACGCTCGCGGCCCGTGCGGACTGCGCGAGCTCACCAGTTACAAATACGTGTGCCACGGAACCGGCCAGGTGCGCGAATAACAACTTCGGCGGCCGCGCCGCCCACGATCGGAGGCAAGGATGCCAGACGATATTCTCAGTCAGGCGGAAGTCGAAAGCCTGATCAACACGATCGAGAGCAAGCACACGCAATCCGCCGGCGCTGCCGCCGCGCGCCGTCCCGGTCCCGCCGCCCCCAAGCTGCGCGAGAAGGTCATTCCCTACGACTTCAAGCGTCCCGAGCGCGTCGGCAAGGAGCAGATGCGGGCGTTGCAAACCCTGCACGAAGGGTTTGGCCGCAACTTTGGCGCCTCGCTATCGGCCATGTTGCGCCGACTCGTCGAGGTCAAACTCACCAGCGTCGACCAACTCACCTATAGCGAGTTCGTGTTCAGTTTGGAGAATCCCACCTGCTTCAATTTGCTCAAGGCCGATCCGCTGGAAGGAACGTTGATTCTCGACATCAACCCCTCGATTCTCTATCCCATCATCGATCGCCTCTTGGGCGGCGGAGTGGAGAACACCGCGGTCGCCCGCCGTCCGCTCACCGAGATCGAGCTGGGCCTGGTCTCGCACATCACCGAGTTGTTCCTGAAAGAGCTGAAGCACGCCTGGGAGAACGTGGTCGCTCTCGAGCTCTCGGTTGCCCGCGTCGAAAGCAATCCGCAACTGGTGCAGATCGTCCCACCAAACGAGGTGGTGGTGCTCGTCAGCTTCGAGGTCACCCTCGGCGACGTGCGCGGCATGATGAACCTCTGTATCCCCTACAACGCCTTGGAGCGAGTTGGCGGCAAACTCACCGCCAATAGCTGGGTGTCGTACAACCGCAAACATTCCACGCCAGAAACCATCGAAAACATCAGCCAGAATCTGCAAGGCTCCGTGATCGAACTGGCCGTCGAACTCGCCGAAACGCGGATCACCACCAAAGACCTGATCGAACTCCGTGTCGGCGACGTCATCACCACCGCCAAGGACGTGCATAGTCCCCTGGTGGTCCGCATCCAAGGCCGGCCCAAGTTCTACGCCTCACCGGGCGCCTTCAAGGGGCAAAAGGCGATGGAGATCCAGGGCGAAATCAACGACAGCGCCGTGCTGCTCCACAAGCGTCAGGGCTGAGTCGTCGGAGCGCGTTAGTCGTCGGCTTCCGCGATCGCCGCCTCGCACGCGTCGCCAAATAGCGCTAGCCCCCGTGCGATCTCTTCGCGCGTCACACACAATGCAGGGCAAAATCGCACCGCCGCCGCGCCGCACGGCACCAGCAGCAGCCCGCGCTCAAACGCCGCGTGGATCAACCTCCCACGCAGTTCAGCATCGTTGACGCCCTGGCGCTGCGCATCGACGGCCAGCATTAAACCCAATCCTCGAACCTCACCCAGGCAAGGCGAGCGGCTGGCTAGCTCTTCCAGCCCGGCGCGCAGTTCTTGCCCGCGCTCGACGGCGTTTGCCAGATACTCCTGCTCGATCAGATCGAGCGTCGCCATGGCCGCCCGGCAACAGAGCGGATTGCCGCCAAACGTTGAGGCGTGGCTCCCTGGTCCCCACGTCATCCAATCGGCCGTGGCGATCATCGCCCCCAGCGGCATCCCGCTTGCAATCCCCTTGGCCAGGCACACGATATCTGGCTCGAAACCAAAATGCTCTGTAGCGAACATCTTTCCGGTCCGCCCGATGCCCGTCTGCACCTCGTCCACGATCAAGGCGGCGCCATGCTCTCGACTCACGGTGCGCAGCATTTCCAAAAATCGAGGTTCCGCGACGCGGTATCCCCCCTCTCCTTGAACAACTTCCACCACGATCGCCGCCAACTCGCTGGGCGGAAGCGCTCGCTGCAACAGCTCTTCCAGTTCCGCCCGCGAACAATTAAAGGGCAACCGGTGTACTCCGGGCACCAGCGGATCGAAACCTTGCTGATGCACCGCCTTCGACCCGCCCAGCGACATGGCGCCGTAGGTGCGGCCATGAAACGCCCCGTAGAATGCCAACACGCGTGGGCGCCTCGTGGCGAATCGCGCCAACTTGAGCGCCGCCTCCACCGCCTCCGTGCCGCTGTTGGTGAAGAACACCCGTTTCGGCTGATCTCCCGGCGCCAGGCGCGCCAACCGTTCCGCCAGTTCGATCTCCGCGGTGTAGTAGAAGTCGGTCCCCGACATGTGAATCAACCGCTCCGCTTGATCGCGGATTGCCTCCACCACATCCGGGTGGCTATGGCCAGTCGATGTCACCGCCAGTCCTGCCGTGAAGTCGAGAAACAAATTGCCGTCCACATCCTCAATCACGCACTCCCAGCCGCGCGCCGCCACCAACGGATACTCGCGAGTGTAAGAGGGGCTCAGCACCTGATCGTCGCGCGCGATCCAGGAGGCTGCCTTCGGGCCGGGCAACGAAGTGACCAGGTGCGGCACCGTGACGCTGCTGTGCCATCGTTTCATCTTTATTCCGCCTTCATGCCCTGCGCCATACGAATCGTTCGGTCGTGATTCACCGTGAAAGCCGTGCGATGCGTGACCGCCTCTACCAGCGCCGCCGCTGATGGCTGCCCATTGCCGCTGCGTTTGACGCCGCCAAACGGCAGATGCACCTCGGCGCCGATGCACGGCAGATTGACGTAGCCCATGCCGTAGTCGCACTCGTCGCGATATTGCCGCCAGCGGCGATAATCCTCGGTGATGATCCCCACCGACAACCCATACGGCGTGTCGTTGTAAATGCGGATCGCGTCGCCGTCGGTGTCGAACGGCACAATCGCCACGTGCGGCCCAAACACTTCTTCGCGGATTGTGCGAACGCCCGGCCGATGCTCCTGCAAATAGACAAACGGCGACAGGTAATAACCTGCCGCGTGCGCCGCGTCGGTCATCCGTCCGCCGTCGAGCAACACCTTGGCTCCCTCCTGGCGCGCCAGCGCGTTGTAGCGCTCCACCTTGTTGGCGCCGGCTTCGTTAATCAGCGGACCCGCGAATGAACCCTTGTCGAACGGATCGCCAAATTGCAGCCGCCGCGCTCGCGCAACGAACTCCGCCGCGAACGGATCGACCAACTTGCGCTGCACCAG
>JAIBBY010000111.1 GCA_019694455.1 Pirellulales bacterium | reverse complement strand
GACGTGGACGCGCCAGCCAAAAACCGTCTCTAGGTATCCATGCAACATCGCGTGGTCGACCGCGGCTTGAGACCAGCGCCAGAACCGCGGGTAGGTCTCACGATGCAAGCGCAGCAAGTCGCGGGCGTGCGCTTCGGTCTGCCCCAGTGCCGCCGCCAGCGAGGTTTCTGCCATGCCGTACTGAACCGCCAGGGCGCACACCTTGAAGCGCTCGCGCTCCGCGGCGTGGGTTTGCTTGGTGGCATCCGCTGGCACGGCGCCGGCTTGTTTGGCGAACGCAAGGTACGGGTCGCCAGAGCTGTAGGCGTCCGCCATGCGTGCATCGCCAGACAGCGCCGCGGCAATCCCGAACTCTTGTTGACACCAATCCAGGTAGGCTACGGCGCGCCCTGGTGCTGGTTGAATCAAACCTCGCAGCCACACAGATGGACCAAAAATGAACCGGGCATTCGATGGCTGATTGCGACCGGTCCGGCTCGCAAACGCGGACAGTAAACATCGATTGCGACCATCCGCGCCAACTGCTAGATCGTTCAACCGAAGTTGTGAGAGCGAATATCTCAGCTCGCGGAGCGGTGCAATTGCCGGGAACTGCCGCGCCATCTGTCGAAAGGCGTTATCGCTCAAGTCGAGCGCCCCCGAGGGGAGGTGCGGCCAGGGTATTCTCGAGCGCGTGAGGTATTCGCCAAACCGCGCCGCCGAAAATGACAATTGCCGGCTCGCTACGTCGTCGCCAGTCGCCACCACCAGCTCAGCCGCGCGCCGCATCAACGCCGGGTCGGTCCGCGAGGTTCGGTGCGAGGGCTCGCGGAGCAATTGCCAGAGCCCCGCGGCGGGGTCTTCGCTGTTCGCGCTTTCGCCAGAACGGTAGCCACGACCTAGCCCCAACGCGGGCAGCTGCGCCGCCAGCTCGCGCGCCTTAGCGTCCAGGTGCGGAACCGCGGAATGGTCGCCGCCAGCATCTTCAATCTTCGCAATGCGGTTCGCCGTTAAGCCGGTCGCCTTCCGGGCATCTCGCACAGCGCCGTCTACCTCGCGGTGTGCATCGCGCTCCTCGCGCCACAACATCTCGAGCGCGTCCTGTAGGCGGTAGGGGTCGATGCCACATTCTTCCGCCGTGGCGAACACTGCCGCGCCGTGGGGCGTACTGGCGTCCAGCGTCGATCCAGTTGGCACATACACCCCATAATCGGCGTCGACTTCCGCAATCAATTTGGTTTTGATTGTCGGCCACGCCTCGCGCAGGTCAGCCAGGGTTTCGGTATCAATCGGGGTTCCGGCCCACTCGATGCGCGCCGCCGCCGCCATGTAGCGCCCGCGCAGTAGCGCCCGCGGGAGGTCGAGCTTGGGCGCCATGGCTGGCAACAGCTTGTCGAGCGCCACTACATCAGATTCACAGTAGTCGAGCAGCGCCGCCGCCTCCGCGCTGGTGAACGGACCGCCGCGGATAGCGAGGTCTCGCATCTCCGCCTTATCGGTCGCGTCAATGGCGTCTAGCCCATGATAGGTCAACGCGCCCAACAAGCCGCGCCCGCACGGAATCGGCAGCCCCGAAGTTTTGCACGAAAACTCGGCGTAGAGGTCGAGCACCCGCGCCGGCAATTGCCAACCGAGCGAGAGGCAGCAGCCTAGCTCAGCGGAAGCGTAGTACGCGACGAACAGCGCGCCCTCATCGACGGGGAACGGCGCCGCTTCGGTCGCCAGCTCATCGCCCCAGAGTCGAATCGTGCGGCCGCTCCGGTGCTCCCGCGCCACCAGGCAAAGCGCTGTAGGTCGCTCCCCCGGTGGCGCGTGGAACTCGAAGTCCGCCAGCCAGATTTCGCGGAAACAATCCAGCACGCTCACGACTCGCCCCGCAACCGGAGTAATACCGGGTGATCGAGTGAGTCGATGAAACGATTCTTGAACGCGACGCGGAGCAGCTCGGCAAACGAAAGCGCCGGCCACTCCGGGTCGGGCAGCTTGGCCGTCGCCTCAAAAACGTCGTACGCGCCCAGCGACATATTCGCGGCCACGCGCACCCATTTGCCGGTTGCCATCTGCGCAGCCTCGAGCGCGCTTTGATTCCAGTCGTCCAGCTTTCCATCGGCGCCGGGCAGGCGAATCGGCCAGAGGAAAACTACCCCCTGCCGATTAATGGCGGTGAAGATTTGGCGCGTGCCGAAAGTCGATTCGGAACTCGACAACTCGGGCCAGAGCGACGGATCGACTAGGTATGTTTCGCGGTCTTCTTTTAATTCGAGCACCGCGGTTTGCATCCGATACGATTCGTCCGGATGCACTTGCACAAACCATTCCTTGGAGGGCTTCTTCACTGGAACGGTAAGCACGGCTTTTTTAACGCCCAGAGTCGCGCCGAAGTCTTGCGAGAGTCGCAGGCGCGCCGGGTCAAACGGATCGGGCACGCTGTCAGGCTGACCGTTGGGGGATGGGGTTGTCTGTGGTAAAATCGAATGCATGCAGCAAGACTCCTGAAATGGGGTTTACGGAACGGCTCGCCCGATCACGGCGGGCCGTTTTCTTTGAGGGTTTGACGCCATGGCGCACGGCGCAGGCGCCGCAAAGATCGGCGACAACACCCAGCACGGTCATAGCGCGGGTGGTCGCGGGTTCCACGTTGCAATTCCAGCAGTCCATCGGTTACTCGCTAAATTCGCCGACGGTGTGCAACTCGAGGAACTTCTCCAAGTCCGCGACACGATAGCGAATCAACCGACCGACCCGTGTGAATGGCAACTGGTAGCGCCCGGTGGATCGCCAGACAGCGAGTGTTTGCTCGCGTACGCCCAGGTATTGGGCGGCTCCCTTGGGCGGAAGCGTAGGGCAGGAAACAGGAACAGGAACAGACATCGCATTTCCTCCAATCAGGTGTTTTGTGAACAACACTGATGGAAGGTTACGCACTGCCTAATGCGACTGGAAGCGGAGAACTATGCAGCACTGATCAGCGCTGCGCAAATAGTTTTGCCCCTCAGAATAGGTCGGCAATGATGCCTCGGATTGCGCTTTCGCTGTAACCTCGCGGGCGTTTTCCGCCAGCTTCTCGCGTGAATGTAGAGTTTAAGCTAATCGCAGCCTTGCCCTTTGTGATCTTCGGATTTTTCAGCAGCAGCGCTCGGCACCGCTTGCGTACCTCTTCGCGCCGTTTGGAGTCGGCCACGGCTTTGAGCTGGCGTGAGATTTGGCTACCCCGTACCATCCGACCCCCTTTCCGTGCCTTGTCCTCGTGTGGAATTACGTACAACTTTTCCGTGGCAGCACCACACAGGAACGCGCCGTAGAGACTGCGGGACTCAACGCCGCGCTCAATCTCGCCACGCATCCATTGCAGGCATTGAAGCACCTCAAGCGCTTGGCGGTTGGTTCGGCGGGCGCCAGGCGCGATACTTTCCCTCGCGTAGCGTTCCCATGCTGCGAGCTCTTTATCTAGCCGTTTCGCGAAGTCGATGGGTGCATCCGATAGTAGCCGCGGTTCGCCCTCTTCGTTCCCTTCCTTTAAAAGATATTTGTAGATGCCGCCATCACGTATCTCGACCTCTGGCGGTATCGTGCGGTCGACCTCCTTCGCGCGTGCCTTGCTTGACGGCCTATTTTGCTTTTTTGCCACGGCCAGCCCCCTTTGCTTTGGTGGTCTTGGTTTTCTTGGTTTCGGGTTTGGCCGCAGCGAGAATTGCGGCGGTGGCGTTGGTCACGGCCTGCCGAACTGGCTCGAGGTCTAGCCGTGCGTAAACGTGCGTCGCTCTGCTCCCGTGGGCATGTCCAAGCGCCTTGCCGATCGTGGCCGTGGCAACGCCTTGAGCGGCTTGCCAGGAACCAAGGGTGCGGCGCAGATCGTGGATTCGGAGCCCTTCCAATCCGGCCGCGGTGGTGATCTCCTTCCAGCCCTTTTTGGGCTCAACGATGTGGCCCGACTTTCCTCTGCTGGGGAACACGAACGGCGAATCATTCTTGCGGCCGACCAGGATTGCAAGCGCCTTTGGCACGAGCGGCAACGTGATCGCTTCGCCGTTCTTTGAATCGGTGGCGGGTATCGTCCAGACGCCAGCGTCCAAGTCCAGGTCGATCCACTTCATCGCCTGAACAGCACCACGCCGCTGGCCGGTCAGCAACAGCAACATAAAGAAGTCATGCTGATCAGCCGGGGCCGCTTCCAGTGCCTTGAAAAATGCGGGCAGCTCACTGGCTCGCAAGTAGCGGTCGCGGCTTGTCTCTTCAAACTTCTTTACGGTTGCGGCGGGATTGGTCGTGATCCAGCGCTTGCCGATCGCATGGGCGAACATGGCCTTGATCAGCTCTAGCACGCGGTTGGCCTGGTACAAGCCCGACTTGAGCTTGACTGCATTGTGGATTCGTTCAACGTCGCCAGCGTCGATGTCCGACAAACGGCGGGCGGCCCACGTAATCAGGAACTTGTCATACTTCCGCTGGTCCTCGGGCCACGTGCGTTTTCGCTGTTTCGCGTTTTCGATCCAGACTTCGAACAGCTCGCCGAAGGTCATTTCCTCGCGGGCGGCCCTTTTGCGGGCCACGATGTCAACGCCTTGCACGATCTCGCCGGTGAGCGACTTAGCCGCGGTGCGGGCCTGCTCGACGGTGATCTCGTCGGTGGTCCCGATGCGTTGACGCAGGGGCCGGCCATTGTGCCAGCGATACAGATAGAACGTCTTGCTACCCGCCGCGGTGACGCAGACGGCTAGTCCTGGTTGGCGGGCGTCGTGGTAGTACACGCGGCCGGTGGCGGGGATTTTTAGGTCGGCAACCACGGCCTTGTTCAGCGTGATCTTGGTCGGCTTGCGGCGGGATTGTGCTTCCATTTGTGGACCCTCTGGCAACCCTCTGGCTGTATCGGTGCTAGGACGGTGCTAGGTTTGGGGTCAAATTCCGTCAACTTCGACCTAGCACCGTCACACGCAAATTAGCGGTCTTTTCCGCGATAGTCAACGATTATCAATCGTCGTCTGCCAGAGGGTATGAGGCTTTCCTCTGGCTGGCAGCCAGAAGGTCAGGGGTTCAAGTCCCCTATCCTCCACTTCAGAAAAAGCCTGGCATTTGCCA
>JAIBBY010000110.1 GCA_019694455.1 Pirellulales bacterium | reverse complement strand
TGGCCGGTGGTGTCACGGGAACCACAGACCGGGCAAACCAGCATCGTCAGCGTTTTCATCACCCCAGTAGAACTCACCCAACGATTCGACACTAGGGTCAATCCAATTGTTTAAGCCCAGTGCCAATCCCAAGATTTTCCAGCTTATTTTTAATTGCCAAAATAATGAGACGTTGTCGATTTGCTTTGAGTCATCAGTTTTTAGAGAAGGATGGGAAGGAGAAATTGAATTTCGGTTCAAGACAAATAAAGCAAGACAGTTTTGTGACTCGCTGAAGTCTATTGGTGCTCAGCAAGTCACTGCTGATGAGTGTTGATCCTGTCGCCTCGTGCCGCACAATCACATTCATCAAATTGGCTGTGGGCGGACCATCCCATTACGTAGGAGTAACCATCCCCCGGCTTTGCCGGGGGATGGTTACTGAACGGTTGGCAAAACGCCATTCGGTGGGGAAGTGTTTTTTCGAGACGCTTTAGTCAGTACTGACACACGCATTGTCACATTGGATTAGCGCCCTTTGGCTTTTTTTTTTAGTGTCGCCGTCTTCACGGCTTTGCTGCCACTTTTGGATGTCAAGGTTGTGGCAATTGTGCACTCCTTCCTGTAGACACAAGTAATTGTCATCGTTCCTTCATGATCATTTGATGTAATGAATCTGTGGTCCCACTCAACACGAACGAGTGGTGGCAAGCGTATTTCCATCCATTACTCTTTATTTGCTTCCTACAGGATCAAGAATGAAATTGAAGTTCCAAGCGATCACGGCCGCCGTCATGGTGAGCCTGTCGGCGCCTGCGCTCGCGCTCAATATTCTGATGGACAACGATGACGGTCTGACCAGCAACCTGAAAGCGCTGTACGAACGCCTCAAGGCCGAAGGCCACGACATCATTGTCTCCGTGCCATGCTCCCCTCAAAGCGGTCGTGGCGCTGCCATCGTGATGTACAGCAGCAGCACGATCGACGCGACCAATGACGCTCAAATCACCAGCGAGAACGGTTGCCACAATGGCGCCGCGCCCATCGGGGCACCATCGGTTGGTCTCTTCACCAAAGCCGGTTTTGATAATGGGGATTACTACTACGTGCATGGTACTCCGGTCATGGCGACCATGTACGGCCTGGATATCCTGGCGCAGGAGCGCTGGGGCGCGGCTCCCGATCTGGTGCTCTCGGGTCCGAACGAAGGCCAGAATGTGGGTCTTATCGTCAACAGCTCTGGCACGGTGGGTAACGTGCAATTTGCCGCTGCGCGTGGTATTCCCGCAATTGCACTCAGCGCTGGCACGAACACCGTGGATAATACTGATCTGGCGAACCCTAATTCCGCGGTCGTCGCGGATCTCACCGTGCAGTTGATTGAAGCACTCGAAAGTAAAGTGCAGAAAAATGGTGACCCCCTTCTTCCTGAAGGTGTTGCCCTTAATGTGAATTTCCCCAACGATGTCAGCACAACGACCGAGTTCGCGTTTTCGCGGATCGGTACATTCGAACTCTACAACCTGAAATTCGTGACCTCGCCTTACATCGGTCTTGGTTTTACACTCAATGACCCGAGTACCGCGACGCGAATGCAAGCCGAGGATGAATCGGTCGTGATTAGCAATGGTAAGATCGCGGTTTCGGCGATGCAGGTCGGCTTCGAGGCAAATACCACGGTTCAGAACTGGTTGAACCACTATCTCGGTCGCTTATTCAAATCTCAGTCTTGGTTATTTGGATTCTGAGGAACGAAGATTGAAATCTTGCTGAGTCAACTCGCTTCCACAGCTTAAAGAGAATCCCTCGGCGTGCCTGGGCTTGGTTAAGCAACGGAAGCCACCCGGCGCGCCGCTCGTCGTTCCAATCGCCGCAAGCTCTTGAACGCGATGGCTCGAATCGCGCTGTCCTCGCCCTTGTTGGCCAGAATGCCCTGCAACGCGGTTTGCGCCGCTTCGCCGCCCAGCCGGCCCAAGGCCGCAATCGCGCTCGACCGCGCTGCTGCTTCACTGTCGATCGCCATGGCGCGTTGGATGAGCGTCGCCACCTCCCGCTGTTCCAGATAAACCGGCAAGGCGGCTTGCCGCTGCTCGGCGCTGGCTAGCAAGCGGCCATCCGCTTTGGGCAGAATCGCCCGCAGGACTGGACGCAAGGCCGCGCCATCGACGCTCTTGGTTCGCTCCAAATGCTGGAGTACGGGCTCGCCACCCAGCCGCGCTAGAGCGGCGCTGGCCGCCGCACGCACCCCCGAGTCGACATCCTCCAAGGCTTGCAGCAGCGTGTTGCTGTCCTTAGCGTCGCCGCATTCAGCCAGACAACGAATCGCTTCGCACCGTACCGCAACCGGATGACGAGGATCGGCGAGCGCAGCCCGCGCTGCGGGCGCGACGGCGAGTTGCAATTGACGGGCAGTCCACAGACTGGCCAGCCAGGCTTGCGCTTCCGCGCCGGCCTGTTCCCACAAATGCCGTTCGTCGGCCTGCCGCCAACCGTTCGCCGCTCGCTCCAGCGCGGCTTGCACCCCTGCCGCTAAATCTCGGTCGCCGCTGTTGCCGGCGATCCAGGCCGCTTCGGCGCGCGTTGCGGCTGCGTCGCTGCGTAGCAACTCGCCCAAGGCATCGCGGGAAAACGCTTGTCGACGGATCAGCCCGCGCCGCAGCCGTTGGCGAACCTGTTGATCTTTCACCACGCCCAGCCGCTGGGTCAGGGTGGCGGGGTCGCCTTGTCGGGCCAGAAAGCGCGCGGCGGGCTGGCTGATTTCGGCGTACTCGCTGTTCAGGGCCAGCAGGTTGACCTGAGTGGCATTATTGGGATAAATCCGCCGCAACGCCTCCAGACCCGCCTTGCGCAGACCGGCATCGCGCTGGTGCAGCAGCGACTCCAATACCGATTCGGATATGGAATGACCCAATTCGCCCAGTTCGATGGCGGCTCGTTGCCGGGCAGTGCCGTTTTCGTAGGGATCGCTGGCGAGGCGTTCTAGCAGGGCACGGCTGCGCTCGTCGCCGACGCGCCGCAAACCGCTCAGCGTCCGCCAGCGCAGTTCACCCACACCCTCGCGCGCCAGCCGTTCCAAATTATCGCGCACTCGCTGGCATTCGTCGGCGTCGGTCAGCCGAGGCAGCAACGCACCAAGAGCTTCGGCGGCATCCGGGGCCAAGGCGCGGTCGTCGGCGGGCAAGTCGGCGCGTTGATCGAGCAATGGTTCCAGATATTCCAAGGCGCGCCGGTCGCCCAATTCGCCCAGCGCGGCGATGGCGCGTTTGCGCTCCACCTCCGTGCCTGCCGTGAACGCCAGCAACAGCGGCTGGAAGGCCTCCAGTCGTTGCTGCTTGGCCAAGCCTTCGGTGGCGGCCAGCAACAGTTCGCGGCGGCCACCGATCAAGGCCCGCGTCAGCGGCTCCAAACTCGCGCCCGGCATGCCGGCGACGATGCGTTGCGCCAGTTGCGCGCACGCCAGCGCCCGAATCGCCTCGTCGCGGTCGTCCAGCAATCGGACCAGCAGCGTTTCCGCCGGTTTCGCCTCCAGGTTACCCAACACCTCGACGACGCGCGTGCGAATCGCGGCGTTGTCGTGATCGAGCAACGGCGGCAAGGTTTCCAGAGCCAATTCTTCCCGATAGCGCAGGTATTGCCGCCCGTCTGCGCGCTTCTGCTCCGGCTGGATTCGGTCGCGCAGCAGTTGCAGCAATACGTCCAACGCCAGACCGTGATGCGTGGCTTTGTCCTTGTCCAGCAACCAACGGCCTAGCAGCGGCGCGGCGGCGATGTGGCCGATGCGACCCAGGGCGCGCAGCAGAACCGGACGGTCGGCGGTCAGATCGGGATCGTCTTCCAGGCGCGCGGTCACGGCTTCGGCCGCTTTCGCCGCGACCTGCTCGTTCGGCCGGGCGTGCGCCAAGACGACCAGCGCTTCCAATGCCCGGTTGGCGGTCCGCGCTTCGCCGTGCAGAGCAGCGGCCAATACGTCCAGCGCCAGCGACTCGCCGCGTTGAGCCAAGCCTACGGCGGCGCGCAGGCGCAACTCCTCGTGTTCGCTTTCCAAAGCGCGGCTTAGAGCGGCGGCGATGCGCGGATCGTTGGCATCAAGCAAGCGATCCACCACCGTCAGCCGCAAATCGTCGTGACGGCTGTTCAAAGCCAGCAACCAGGGTTCCAGACTGCCGGCGGGGTACAAGCGAGGCAGTTGCTCCAAGGCGTGGCGGCGCGTCTCTGCATTGGCGGCATCGACCGCGCCCCGGACCAGCTCGGCGGCGCGCGCATCGCCGGCTGCGGCCAAAGTCAGCAAACGGTCGAAGGCATTGCGGCCGAGGTCGGCGGAATCGACGTTCAAGGCCAGCGCCAGCGGCTCCAGCGGCTCGCGCGGATGCAGTTCGGCCAGCGCGTTCAGCGCTGCTTGTCGGACCAGATGATGCGGATCGCCCAAGGCTTGGCGCAGCACCGGTAACACCGCTTCCCGGCCGATGGTGGGTTGCTGGGCCAACACCGCGAGACGGGCGATGCTGTCGCGCCGCACCCGTTGATAATCGTCCGGCCCCTTGGCGACCGGCGCTTGCCGAATCAGGCCGGCATACGTGCCGAACGCGAGCCGCCACAGTTCGGACGCGCTGGCTTGATCTTGCGCTTTGGGCGGTCGCCGCCCGCCACCGGCGAAGCGCAACACCGTCAGCAGGCGTTGGGTGGCGGAGTTGTTCGGCTGCGGCTTGCGCTGGAACAGACCGCGTATCCAGCCAGTCTTGCGCTCCAGCGGCGTTTCGGCTTCGGGCGCGGTTTGCGGTGGGGCCTGATCAGTGGCAATTTCGGCGAGACGCTTCGCCTCGCGCCAGAAGGTTTCCGGCTGCGGGCGCAGGCCGAGCACCTGGGCAGCGGCGTAGCGCCGGGCTGGGGAATCGCTGGCCAGGGCGTTGACCACGGCGTTGAGCAGACGCGGCCGTTGCGCCGGCTCCGGCCAATTGCGCATATCGTTGGCTTTCTCCGGCTGGCGCGGCCCGATCAGTTCCAGACCCCATTGCCCCAGGTCTTCGTCGCCCAACCGCGCTTCCAGCACGCGGGCGGCGGCATAGCGGATTTCCGGCTGGCCGGCGCTCAGAGCGCTGAGCAGCAAATCCGGCTCCAGTTGCGCTCGCGCCAAGGCAATATCGCGGGCCACGATCACGGCGAAGGTTAATTCCTGAAGATCGCGTTCGCG
>JAIBBY010000109.1 GCA_019694455.1 Pirellulales bacterium | reverse complement strand
CCCGAACCCACATCGACATACCACTGGCCGCCCCGTCGGCCGAGCCGACCATCATCGGCCTGGCCTGGCAGCGCGGTATTCCCGTCTTCGAGGTATCGCGCCTCAAGAGTCAGGCCACGCGTGAAGCGCTGGCCGCGCTGGCCCCCGACGCCCTGGCCGTGGCGTGCTTCCCGCGCCTGCTGCCACCGGGTCTGCTGGCCGTACCGCGTCTCGGCGGCTACAACGTCCACCCCTCGCTGCTACCCGCCTATCGTGGGCCGGAACCGCTGTTCTGGGTGTTCCACGACGGTCTAGAGCACGCCGGGGTGACGGTGCATCACCTGGATACGGGCGCAGACAGCGGCGACATCGCGGCTCAACAGGCCGTCGCGCTACCCGACGGCATCGGCTATGGCGAGGCCCAGCGCCGACTGTCGGACGTCGGCGGGCGGCTGCTCGTCCAGGTTCTGGCGGCCGCCCAGGCGGCGCAGTTGACCTTGCGGCCTCAGCCAGCGGCGGCGGCCTCAATGGCGCCCATGCCGACCGCCGCTGATTTTCACATCGACGCCGGATGGACGGTGCGCCGCGCCGACAACTTCATGCGCGGGCTGGCCGAGTGGGGCCAATCCTTCACTGTCGAAACCGATGACGGCGCAGCGCTGGTAGTGGCGGCTCCCACCGACGACGAGACCGGCGCCGGTGCGATACCCATTACGCTCGCCGATGGTTCCCTGACGGTACGCCTGGCGCATTCGGTCTAAGAATTATCTACCTACGCCGGGGGGCTGTCAAACGAGGTGGACGCGATCAGGCCCCTTTGAATGTCGCTCCGCCTGGCGCCCCAGGCTACGGTTGGCGGCTGTAGCGGAAGGCGATGCCCATCAAGCACAGGCGAGATCAATACAGGGCTTTCACTCATACCAAACAAGGAGCGCTTCGTGGCATCCATCAAGACAGTGGGAATCATCGGCGGGGGTGTAGCGGGGCTGGCGGCAGGCGGATTGCTCGCGCGTAGGGGAATCAAGGTCAAACTCTTTGAGGCGAACGGCAAGATCGGCGGCTGCTGTTCGACGACGACCGTCGGCGGGTACACCTTCAACGATGGCGCGTTGTATCTCGCCTTGCCGAACATGCTGGATCGCGTCTTTGCCGAGGTTGGGCTGGATCGCCCGGCCGTTTTGCCGTTGAGGAGGATCACCGCACCGCAGACGGCGGTTCTGCCCAACGGCGACAAGGTCACGTTTGGCGACGGCTTGCGCGTGACTGTCGAAAAGAAGAATGGCACAGTGAACGAAGCCACGCTGAAAAAAGAATTGGATGCCATGATGAAGCGATGGGAGCCAGCCCTTCGCCTGCTCACAGAAGATATCATGGTCCATCCGCTTTCTTTTTCGCGCATCCTCACCAGGGGATGGCGGCAGCTGCCCAAGTTCAGCGGGACGGTGGCGGATGAATTGAGGCGGCTCTTCAGCGACGACTCGGTACGCGCTGCGATGTCGGGCGTTCTGCTTTACACAGGATTACCCCCGGAGAAACAGCCAGCCATTGCGGTCTTGGGGTTGGTGACTCTCTTTAGCGATGGCTTTCACCTACCCCAAGGCGGCATGGGCAAAGTCCCCGAGGCGCTCAGCCGCGCCATGCTCTCGCATGGCGGGGAAATCCATTTGGGTACGCGGGTGGACAGGATTGTCGTCAGGGACGGGCGCGCACGCGGGTTGGAGATTCGCGGGCAGGGATTGGTCGAGGTGGACGCGGTCATCTCTACCGTCAGCGGGATGCTAACCTTTGGTTCATTGCTGGACGAGGCAGACTCGCCGCGCAGGTTGAAGCGCATGGCAAAGGAGGCGAAGCTATCGCACAGCGCGTTTTCGGTTCAACTTGGCTTGCGAAACAAAATAGACGCGCCCAGCCATTCGCATTGTTTCCTGCCGCTGATGGAACAGCAAAGCGACGTGTTCACCCCTTGCGACGACGGCGTGCGGTGGCTGGTGTACGACGCGCCGACGGTGACGCTCCCCGAGCTCGCACCGGCGGGCGGAAGCGTGATCGAAATGTACCCGCCGGTGCGGCGCGATCTTCCAATTGAAGATTGGAGCGAGGAGAAAAAGGAAGCCGTGCTGGAAAAAGCGGTGGCCGCCCTCTCTCGCGTTCACACACTGGATATCGCCGTCAGACGCATGGTCAGCCCCAAGGATTTCAGGAACGACCTGAACCTGTATCGTGGGGCGGTGTACGGTTTGTCGCCGCAGGTCGCGCCGTGGCATCACTTTCCGCATCGCACGCCCATTCACGGCCTGTACCAGACCGGGCAGACCACCTATCCAGGCTACAGCGTGGGGCGTGCCGCCACGTCGGGCATTCTCACCGCCGAAGCGCTCATGGCTGAATGAGGCATGCTACGGCTGGCAGACTCGCAGGGCACAAGCGTGGCTGGTGACTGTATCGAAAAGCGATACCCATCTACGTGCATTTTATCGTCCAATAGGGGTGCTGCCAGCCGGCAGCCTGTCGCGCCCGAGAGGGGTGGCCCATCAAACGAGAGGAGAGACTAAGAATGGCCGAAAACGCAAAGCCCTCCTCCATCCCCAGAAGTTTCTTGTTTGCATTGATGCTAACGCTGATGGCCCTGTTCATCGCGGCCAGCGCCGTGTTTGCCCAACCGCTTGCGCAAGCGCCAGACGGGGCAACGCTCTTCAAGGAAAAGTGCGCGGTTTGCCATACGATTGGCGGAGGGGATTTGCTGGGGCCTGATTTGCAAGGCGTGACTGAACGCCGCGACCCGGCCTGGCTCAAGCAATGGATTCTCGTGCCCGATCAGGTGTTGGCTTCGGGCGACCCGATTGCCACGGAATTACTGGCGAAATACAAGAATGTGCCGATGCCCAATCTGGCGCTGACGCCCGATCAAGTGGCCGCGCTGCTCGCGTACATGAGCAGCGGCGCGACGGCGGGCGGCGCGACGGCAGGCGGCGCGACGGCGGCGCTTCCTGCTGGGGATGCGGCCGTCGGCAAGGCATACTTTCTGGGCAATCAACGCTTCGAGAACGGCGGTCCCCAGTGCATGTCGTGTCACAGCGTGGCGGGCCTCGGCTCGCTCGGCGGCGGCAATTTAGGCCCCGACTTGACGACCAGCGGCTTCGTTCAATCGGACGCGGCGTTTACATCCTTCATGGCCGCGCCATCCACACAGACAATGGGCGCGATCTGGGCTACCACACCACTGACGCCGCAAGAGCAAGCCGACTTGTATGCGTTCCTGAGCCAGGCGTCTGTAGCCCAGCGCGAGCCAAGCGCGTTGTTGCAGATCGCTTTGCTTGCCATCATCGGAGCCGTGGCGATGATCGCGCTGGCCCAATTCCATTGGGGTAAGCGGCTCAAGGGCGTGCGCAAGCCGATGATCGAAGGCACGTACGCAGCGGCGAAGAAGTAAGCACACTCCACGCAGCTCGCGCCCTCTTGCGCACCCCTGGCATCCGCGGACGCCAGGGACGCGACAACAACGGAGGCTGATACCATGGGTTGGATACGGGACTTGATCAATCCGCAGGCCCGCCAGTGGGAAGAGTTCTATCGCAACCGCTGGCAGCACGATAACATCGTTCGCAGCACCCATGGGGTGAACTGCACGGGCGGATGCTCGTGGCAGGTTTACGTGAAGGACGGCATCATTACGTGGGAAATGCAGCAGGTGGATTATCCGCTGTTGGAGGATGGATTGCCGCCCTACGAGCCGCGCGGCTGCCAGCGCGGGATTTCCGCGTCGTGGTACGTCTATAGCCCGATCCGCGTCAAGTACCCCTACGCGCGCGGCGTGCTGCTGGATTTTTGGCGTGAGGCGCGCGGGAGCGGGAAAAGCCCCGTCGAGGCGTGGCAGGCCGTTATCGAGGATGAGGCGAAGCGCGACAGAATCCAGAAGGCGCGCGGCAAAGGCGGATTCCGCCGCACGAATTGGGATGAAGTGCTGGAAATCGTCGCCGCGGCCAATCTGTACACCGCGAAGAAGTACGGCCCAGACCGCGTGTTTGGCTTCTCGCCGATTCCCGCCATGTCGTATCTTTCGTATGGTGCGGGGTCACGCTTCCTGCAATTGTTCGGCGGCGTGAACATGAGTTTCTATGACTGGTACGCCGACCTGCCAAACGCCTTCCCTGAGATTTGGGGCGACCAGACCGATGTATGCGAATCTGCCGATTGGTACAACAGCAAGTACATCGTGTCGATGGGATCGAACCTGAACATGACGCGCACGCCCGATGTGCATTTCATCTCCGAAGCGCGGCACGAGGGCGCGAAGTTTGTCGTCATCGCGCCAGACTTTTCACAGGTGGCGAAATACTCCGACTGGTGGATTCCAGTCAAGGCGGGGCAGGATACGGCGATTTGGATGGCGGTCAACCACGTCATCTTGAAGGAGTTTTACGCGGAGCGGCAAGTTCCGTATTTCATCAACTATCTCAAAGAGAATACCGACATGCCGTTCCTGATCGAACTCGAAAAGGACGGCGATACGTACAAGGCGGGGCGTTACATCCGCGCCAACACCGTGGACCGATACAAGGATGTAGAGAACGGCGCCTGGAAGTTCCTGGTGCACGACGCTACGGCGAATGCGCTGCGCATGCCCAAGGGCGCGGTGGGGGATCGCTGGAGCAAGGAAAAAGGCAAGTGGAATATCAAGATGGAAGACGGGCTGGATGATTCGCCCATCGAGCCGACGCTTTCGTTCCTGGGTTTGCAGGATGAAACGGTCAACGTCGAGTTCTACGAATTTGCGGAACAGAAGACCGCCCTGCGCGGCGTGCCAGCCAAATACATCGAGACGAGCGAAGGGCGGAAGCTCGTCTCGACCGTGTTCGATCTGGTCATCGCGCAATTCGGCGTGAGCCGCGGATTGCCCGGCGACTATCCGAACGGTTACGACGAGGTTGGCGCGTACACGCCCGCCTGGCAGGAAGCCTACACCGACATCGGCCGCGACACGGTCATTCGTCTCGCGCGGGAGTTTGCCGCGAACGCCGCCGCGACGAACGGCAAATCCATGATCATTATCGGCGCGAGTATCAATCACTGGTACAACAACAACCTGGCATACCGCGCGCCGATCTACGCGCTTATCTTGTGTGGCTGCTGCGGAGTCAACGGCGGCGGGATGAACCATTACGTAGGCCAGGAGAAACTGACGCTGGTCGCGCCGTGGACATCGCTCGCGTTCGCGCTCGACTGGCAGAAGCCGCCGCGCCGACAGCAATCGCCAACCTGGCACTA
>JAIBBY010000108.1 GCA_019694455.1 Pirellulales bacterium | reverse complement strand
CGTTGAGTCGACCGATGCCGGAGATCGACAGTTGCCGGTCTGGCGATTCGCTGGCGTCGCGCAGCGGGCCGATGTACACGCGCTCGTCGCCGCGCCAACTCCGGAACGCCTTGTGAACCAGCGGAGGATTCAGGCGGCGGCCGGCCAACAGCAGCGCGCTGACGGGTCCCAGGGTCTGGCAGGCCCATCGCAATTCACTCATGGCGCCGCCGATACGCCCCGCAAACAACCGATCGAGAACCGCATCGAGGAAGTTTGAGCTGTAGCCCGCCAGCAATTCGTCCGCCCCTTGTCCTTCCAAGAGCACCGTTACCTTGCCGCGCGCCTCGCGGTCGATGTTCCAGAGTGGAAAGACGGCCGGCGAGGGAATGGGCGTCTCCAGATGCCAAACAATCTGCCGCAAGGTGGGCAGAAAATCGTCGAATCGCGCGGGAATCAGGTTCGATCGCATCCCCAGCGATTGGGCCAGTTTGGCGGCCTGCGGCGATTCGTCATACGGTTCTCCCTGATAGGCCGCCGTAAAGGTGTCGAACGGCCCCTCGTAAAAGGTGCGCAGCATGCACGCCAGCGCTGACGAGTCGACGCCGCCCGACAGCGTCAGCCCCACCGGCACGTCGCTGCGCATCCGCAATTTCACGGCGTCGGAGAGCAACTCTTGCAACTGCTCGGCCGCGTCGTCGAAACTGAGCGAATGATCGACTTCGGTCGCATAGTTCCAATACCGTTCGATCGTCACGCCTTGGCGCGTGACGGTCATCGCGTGCGCCGGGGGCAAGCGCTTCACGTCGACAAAGCAAGTCGAAGTGCAGCGCGCGCCAACGCTGGCGCGCAGCACGCGCGAGATGGAGTTGTAATCGGGCTCCGCCAATTCCGGCGCGACCGCCAACAGCGCCTTGATCTCGGAGGCGAATAAAAATCGACCGCGGTGCGTCGCGTAGTTGAACGGCTTGACGCCGAATCGATCGCGGGCGCAAAACAACACGTCGCGGCGGCGATCGTATATGGCGAATGCCCACATGCCATTGAACTTGGTCAGCGACTCGAAGCCCCAGCGCCGATAAGCGCGCAACAACACTTCGGTGTCGGACTGGGTGCGAAAGGTCTCGCCCAACGCCTCGAGCTCGGCGCGCAGCTCAACGTAGTTGAAGATCTCGCCGTTGTAGGTGATCGTCAGGTCGCCGTCGTCGATCTCAAACGGCTGATTGCTCTCGGGGCGCAGATCGAGGATCGCCAATCGCAAATGCCCCAGGCCGGTACCTGGATCGAACACACGTACCCCCCTTGCGTCGGGACCGCGATACGGCATGGTCGCCAGCATCGCCTCCAATTGCTCGGAGGTGACAGGCTCCCGGGATCCCTGGCCAAAGATTCCGGCAATTCCGCACATAAATTGTCTAGCCCGCGTGGTAAGTCGAGGTGGCTATCTATTATGTTAGAAGCCACAATGGCAACGCAGCGGGCACGCGTTAAAAATTAGTCATCTTCGTTCGCGAAGTCACATCTCCTACAACCGGTTGGCCCGTACGGGACGAAGTTCTTCGTCCTGGGCCCACCCCGCATACAGGTTCTGCATTGAGCGTCGCTGGCCGCATTGCGCGAAACACCGCCACCACCTGGCTGCGCAGCCTGATCGCCGCTTTGGTGGCCCTCTTCCTGGTGCGCTTCCTGCTGACCCACCTCGGTCAGGCGGGCTACGGCACGGTCGAGCTCATCACCACCATTGTTTACCTGACGATCCTCACCGATCTGGGATTGCGCGCCGCGTTGTCGCGTCATTTGGCGGAACAGGTGGCGCTGGCCAACCCGCAGCGCGTCAACGAGTTGTTCAATAGCGCCCTGAGCTGCTACCTCGTGCTGGGGCTGGCGCTGGCAGGACTATTCGCGCTCTGCGCCGAACCGATCGTCGATTACTTCGAGATCGCCCCCGAGCAGCGCGCGGCGGCCATCACCTTGGTGCGCTGGTACGTGGCGCTATCGGCTGTCATGTCGTTCGTGGCCCCCAGCTTTGGCGCATTGATCGAGGCCGACCATCGGTTCGACATCACGGATCTGGTGCAAATCACCGATGTGCTCGTGCGCTTTGTGGGGGTGTTGGCGCTGCTGGGTGGCATGGGACTAGGACTGTACGGCTGGGCCGTGGCGATGCTCGGCGCGCGCGCGGTGAGCGTGCTGACTTTGATGATCTTCGCCAAGCGGCTTTATCCGCCGCTACAACTTGGCGCCCGCTTTGTGCGCATCGACGCGTTTCGCGATCTGTATTCGCTGGGCGGATTTCTGTTTCTGCACTCGCTAGTGCTGCAAGTCAACACGCTCACCGATCCCGTGGTGCTGGCCCGATTTTTGGGCCCCGTGTCGGTGGCGATCTACAAGCCCGCCCTGCTCGTGGTGACCAGCGCGTACCCGTTTGTGGCCGCGCTCAGCCGGCAGATCAAGCCACTGGTGACGGCGCTGCAGGCGACCGGCAACGATCAACAAGTGCAGGAGGTGACGATCCGCGGCACACGCCTCACCATCTTGATCGCAGTGCCGTTCTGCGTGGTGTTCGGCGCCTTCGCGCACCCGATCATCAGCATCTGGCTGGGGGACACGCTGGGGGCCGACGCGCTCGTCACCGCCCAGGCGCTCACCTTGCTTTCGCTCATGGATTTGGCCACGCATATCCGCGAGACGCAATCGTTCGTCATGGTGGGCCTCAATCGCGTTCGCTTTATGACGCTGGTGCAGGCCGCCGGGGGTATTGCCAGCATTATTTGCGGCATCGCGCTGGTCTGGTGGCTACACCGGCAAGGATGGGGCTACATGAGCGTGGTCGGCGTGGCCGTGCCGGCCGTCATTTCGAGTTGGGCGCAACTGGCGGTGATCACCGTCCATATCGGCCGCGAAACCGGCATCGGCGTGCGCCGCTACCTGTTGTACGGCTTTGGCCGCGGCTTGGTGGTACTCGCGATCACCGCCAGCGTGGCAATCGCGCTAGCGCAAGGGATGGCGCCAAAATCGTTGTTGACGCTTATCCCCTGTGTCGCCGTCACTGGCTGCGCGTGGCTCATCGCCAGTTGGACCATCGGCTTCGATCGTCGCGATCGCGTCCGCGTCGGGCAGATCGCCCAAGGCGCCGTGCGGCGCGCGCTCGGTCGGGCCGCGGCGACCGCAACGCCCGAGGCGGACCCTTCGGTCAGCGACTCCAGCGATGTGGAGACGCAGACGCTCGACGCCTCGATCACCCTGGAGATCGAGTCAGCGCGGCGCGAGACTGACGCCAGCGCCGCCCCCGGCGCTACTTGAGTTTGCTGGCGGTCGCCGGAAGCTGCGCGATCCGCTCCTCGCACGTGCCCAGCCGGCGATAAAGCTCTGTCGGCGACACATAACCCTTGACTTGCTCCACGATGTAATAATCGGGAGTAATCACGAGCGTCGTGGGAAACGACTTGATGTCGAGCTTCGTCACCAACTGCTGCGCCGTTTGCGAGTTGACCATCACTGGCACGAAGCGATTGTTCACTTCGCGAGCCACCTGTTCGTTGGCGTAGGTTTGGCTTTTCATCCGCACGCAATACTTGCAATTGCTGCGGGTGACGAACACCAGCATCGGTCGCTGGTGCTCTTGGGCAAGTTGCCAGGCCTCGTCGAGATTATCAGCCCAAATCACCTTTTCGCCTGCCGCGGCGATCGAAGGCGCCGCCAGCAGAACGGCAGCCAGGGCCAGACCCGATGCGAAGAGCGCGCGTCTCACGGTGGACCTCCTTGTCCTGGTGAAACTCCAGTTGCCGCCCTGAAAACTCAAGGTTTGTCCCAGCGGCAGGCATGGTTTTCATCGGCCGGGCATGGCAGCGCTAATCGCCCCGGTTGGGCGACTTTTTCCACTTGCGCCTGGCCGTGCGGGGCATTGCGCCGATTGTACCGCTTGCGCCGGCAGCGGGAGGGGAGCACGGCGGCAAACTGCGCGGGCTTGGCGATCTCTGCCAATCACGCGGACGCGAATTTCCCTGCGGCAAACGAGCAATTAGCATGGGCCACTGGCGCAGAATTCACAGGGGGCCCCATGACCTTCCAATCGTCGGCGATTCGTCTGCTCATCGCGATTGCGGCGTTGACCGCCGTGGCGACGTCGCTGCGCCTTTATCGGCTGGGCGATTGGCCCTTTGATGGCGATGAACTGGCCACGCTGGAAGAAGAAGAATCGGTGTATGGCCACAATCGCTTTGAACCCGGCTCGCAAAGCTACCGTCTGCCGCGACTGACGCCGCTCGCCTTCTGGCTGCACCACCTCGACTACCAATTCATTGGCCGCGACGAATATGGCAGCCGCCTGCTGGTGGCGCTTTGTGGCGCGGCGCAGGTGGGCGCGCTATTCGCGCTGGGCGCGCCTTCGTTAGGCTGGCCGGCCGCGCTCTCCGCCGCGCTCATCATGTTGTTGTGGCCTGAGCATCTCTTTCAAAGTCAGCAGAATCGCTTTTACACCTTCGCCGCGCTGTTGGCGCAAACCGGTTTGCTGCTCGGCGCCTGGGGTCTGGCGCAGCGCCGCGCCGCGCTGTTTGCGCTGGCCTGTCTGGCGATTGTGGCCGCGGTCTTCGCGCATTCGATCTCGGCGGTCTTGTTCTTGCCGCTGGCCGTGGGACTGGTCGCTTTGGAGTGGCAAGCTCGCCCATTGGCCCATCGCGCACGGTACTGGGCGCCGCTCCTCCTCGCCGCGCTGGTGTGTGGCGCGTGGATCGCTTTCCACCTCGCCGGCAGCGATTGGAACTCGGCGGAAACCTGGGGCTACACCTCCGCGCATGCCGTGCAGGCCGCGCTCAATCGCATTGGCTGGCCGATCGGCCTGGTAGCCGCGGTGGGAGCGCTTTTGCTGTGGGACCGGCGCACGCCCGACGCTTGGCTCTGGCTCTGTGCCGCCACTCTGTGGGCGCTGACCGCGGCGCTATTGCCGCGTGTCATGGTCTATCATCCGGCCTATGTCTTTCCGCTGGCCACGGCGGTGTTGGTGTTGGCCGGGGTCGCGACTGGCAAGATCTTTGAACTCTTATGGAGCATTCAGCCGGCCGCCGCCGCAGCCTGGCTGGCGATTGTGCCGCTCGTGTCGCTGCCAAGCACGTTGAGTCACTATCGCGACGGCTCGCGCTACGACCATCGCACGGCCGCGCGCTACCTGGTGGGTCAGGTTCGTTTGGGAGAATGCGTGGCCGCCGTGGCGCCAAGCCTGGTGCATTATTACGCCCCCGAGTTTCCGCGTCCGATTGGCATTGCCGCGGATTCCGTCGCCGATGTCGAAAAGCTGGCGGCCGCCCACTCGTCGCTCTGGATCGTGCTGCCGTGTAGTCGCGGCGGCGCCGCGAACGAGCTGCGCGCCTGGCTCGACGCGCATGCGCAGCGCATGTTTCCGGCGCGCGTGCCGCGCTTCGATTACTTCGACTACAGCGTCGAGGTTTACCGCTGCGCCGCTTT
>JAIBBY010000107.1 GCA_019694455.1 Pirellulales bacterium | reverse complement strand
GCCAAATCCCGAATCCGCCCCCTTTGATTTCGATGTGCTGGTGATCGGCACCGGCCCGGCCGGCCAGCGCGCGGCGATCGCCGCCGCCAAGCTCGAAAAACGCGTGGGCATTATCGATCGGCGCATGTGCATGGGCGGGGTCTGCGTCAACACCGGCACCATCCCCTCCAAGACGCTGCGCGAGGCGGTGCTGTACCTCACCGGCCATCGCATGAAGAGCGTCTACGGCCGACACTACCGCGTGAAGGAAGACATCACCATGGCCGACCTGCTGGTGCACTCCCAGCGGGTAATCCACAACGAACTAGATGTGATTCAATTGCAGATGAGCCGCAACGACGTGCTCGTGCTCACCGGCGAGGCCAGCTTTTCCGGGCCGCACGAAATGATCGTCTCCGACGGCCGCCATCAAGAACGCGTGTCGGCCGAGACAATCATCTTGGCGCCCGGAACCGAGCCCGCGCGACCCAGCGATGTGCAGCTTGTGCCGGGCAAGATCATCGATAGCGATGGCTTGCTCTGCTTGCCGTCGCTCCCCAAGACCATGACCATTGTGGGGGGCGGCATCATTGGCATCGAGTACGCCAGCATGTTCGCCACGCTCGGCGTGAAGATCAACGTACTCGAGCGCAGCGCGCGGCTGCTCGAGTTTCTCGACGAGGAGATCGACGACGCCTTGGTGTACCACCTGCGCGACTGCGGCGTGACCTTTCGCATGTCCGAAGAGGTGGTGTATGTCGAGATGGACGGCGACGACCCGGTGGCCCTGTTGGCCAGCGGCAAGCGCGTGCGCAGCGACGTGCTGCTCTTCTCCACGGGCCGCCAGGGACGCACGCGACAGTTGAACCTCGAAGCCGCCGGCCTCGCCACCGACGCGCGCGGCCGACTGAAGGTGAACCTCCACTTCCAGACCGATGTGCCGCACATCTACGCCGCTGGCGACGTGATCGGATTTCCCGCGCTGGCCAGCACCTCGATGGAGCAAGGCCGACTCGCCGCCATGCACGCCTGCGGCAAGCCGTGTACCGCCATCCGCGAACTGCACCCGTACGCCATCTATGCCATCCCCGAACTGTCGATGGTCGGCAAGACCGAAGAGCAACTCACGCGCGAGTGCGTGCCGTTCGAGTCGGGCGTGGCCCACTACCGCGAGATCGCCAAGGGGCAGATCCTGGGCGACGAGATCGGGCTCTTAAAACTCCTCTTTCAAATCGAGAACCATAAGATCCTCGGCGTGCACGCCATTGGCGAAGGCGCCAGCGAACTGATCCACATCGGTCAGGCGGTGATGGCGCTGGGCGGCACGGTCGAGTATTTTCGCGACACGGTGTTCAACTACCCCACGCTGGCCGAGTGCTACAAAGTGGCCGCCTACGCGGGCTTGAACAAGTTGTAAGGCCGCAGCGAACCGCTTACGCGGCGGCCGGGTCGGGGCCGGCGCTTTGCTTCTTTCGCGCCTTTTTCGAGTTCGCCTTTTGCGCGGCCTCCAGCGCCGCGATCGCCGCCACGGTGCAGGCCGGACACTTCTTCGACAAAAACGTCTCCAGCCGCTGCCGGCCGTAGCGCTCGTTCTTGCGGAACGTGAAGGGGCTGCTGTGGCCGCAGGCCCGCTTGATGAGAACTTCGCCTTCGATTTGTGCCATGATGAATTCCGCAAAAAAAGCGTGTGCTGGGATCGCTATAGTCTGCGCTGCCGGCCGCCGAAAAAAAAGATTCTCTGTCCGTCTCCGCGCAAAAAGTCGTCACGGAAAGATATTTTCCGCCGCTGGTCACTTCACAATCTTCAGTAGCGTCTGCAAGATCAGCCCGATATCGTAAATCAGCGACTGCCGAGCGATGTACTCCTTGGCCAGGGCGATTTTGTCGGGCAAAATCTGCTCGATATAGACCCGGTCGGGGTCGGCGGCGCCGCCGAGCAACTCGTTTTCATCGCGATATTTGACGCTGGCCAGGTCGGTGATGCCCGGCCGCACGCTGAGCACCGTGCGGTAGTCGTCGCGAAACAACTCGACGTAGCGCGGCACTTCGGGGCGCGGTCCCACCAGGCTCATGTCTCCCGCCAGCACATTGATCAGTTGCGGCAACTCGTCGAGCTTGCTTTTTCGCAAGATGCGGCCAACCGACGTGATGCGCGGGTCGGCGCCGGCGGTGATCTGCCCACCCAGTTTGGGGGCGTCGGCCACCATGGTGCGGAATTTGTAAATGCGAAAGGGGCGAAAGTCCTGCCCCATTCGCTCTTGCCGAAAGAAGACGGGGCCGGCGGAGCCCAGCTTGATCGCCAGCGCAATTACGGCAAACAGCGGCGCGACTAGCGTTAAGCCCACCGCCGCTGCCGTGGCGTCAAAAATCCGCTTGATCACCGGCGATGCTCCGCCACGATCTCGTGCAATGCCCGGCTCACCCGCTCTTGATCGGCCTCGGTCATTTTGGGATACAGCGGAATCGAAATAATCCGCTGGTAAGCGCTCTCGGCCACCGGCAATTGCCCCGGCTGATAGCCAAAGTGGTCGCGATAGTACGGGTGCAGGTGCAGCGGCGTGTAATGGACGCTGGTGCCGATCTCGCGCGCCTTCAGTTCGTCGATGAACTGGTTGCGATCGATCTTCAATTGCGCGAGATTGAGTTGAATGAAGTACAGATGCCAGGCGTGCTGCACGTTGGCGCGGACCACGGGGCGCGTGATCTGCGGCAGGTCGGCCAGCAACTCGTCGTAACGACGAGCGCAGGCCGCGCGGCGCTCGAACAACTCCTGGCAACGGTCAAGCTGCACCAGGCCCAGCGCCGAGGCCACATCGGTCAGGTTGTACTTGTAACCGGCGTGCAAAATCTCGTAGTACCAGGTGCCTTCGGCGGTGAACCGCTTCCAGGCGTCGCGGCTGATGCCGTGCAGGCTCATGATGCGGGCGCGGTCGGCCAAGGCGTCGTCGTCGGTGACCAGCATCCCCCCTTCGCCCGTGGTGATCGTCTTGTTGGCGTAAAACGAAAAGCAAGTGATGTCCCCCATCGTGCCGACCAGCCGCCCCTTGTAGAGCGTCGGCAGCGCGTGCGCCGCGTCTTCGATTACCTTGAGCTTGTGGCGGCCGGCGATCTCCAAAATGGCGTCCATATCACAAGGCTGCCCAGCAAAGTGGACCGGCATAATCGCCTTGGTTCGCGGCGTGATAGCCGCTTCGATCTTGGCCGGGTCGACGCATAACAGGTCGGACTCGCAGTCGACAAGCACCGGTCGCGCGCCCAGATGAATCGCCACCTCGGCCGTGGCGGCGAAGGTCATGGTCGGCACGAGCACCTCGTCGTCGCGCCCCACTCCCACCGCGTCGAGCGCCAGGTGCAAGGCCGCCGTCGCGCTATTCACCGCAATGGCGTGTTTGGCGCCGATCTTCTCGGCAAAGCGGCGCTCAAACTCCTTCGTCTTGGGGCCGGTTGTCAGCCAGCCAGAACGCAGCGTCTCCACCACGGCTGCAATTTCCGCCTCGCCAATGTCGGGCACAAAAAACGGCAAAAACTTTTGCTCAAGCATGGTGCTCACGAAAGAACTCCGTGCGGAAAAATCAGGAAAGGGCGAGGCTCCATGATACCAACGCCGCCGTCACCAGGTGAGTGCATGCGTCGCGCGGGGCGAAGTCAGTTCCACGACCAGGCATTGGTTCGCGACCGACAGACCAAAACCGGGATGATACGCTGTCGGCGTCACCGAGAGCCGGCCGCCAGACGTGCTGAATCGCAGGCTGCGCCCGGCGGCTTGCAAATCGGCCGTTCCTTGCGCGGCGTCCACGCCCACGACGCGCGCGTCGGGATGCAGGTGAAACCGTGCAATCGCCTGGCGATAGCTGCCCGTCAGCGTGTCTTCGATCGATAGCCAGTCGGCCGTCAGCGACCAACGACGAGTGTGTGACACGCGCCCCGGTAGCCGCCGGTAGCCATCGTGACTGGCCGTTACGACTTGCGCCTCGCGCGTGCTCTCGGTCGACACGTCGCGCGGATATGCCCGCCGAGCAACGCGGAAGTTGTCCCACACCTCCGAACTGTCCTGCCCGTCGATCTCGATGGTGTTGTGCGCGGCTGTCGAACGCTCCGCCTGCCGCTGGCGATCGTTGCCGTAATAGACCGATGTGCCGCTATCAACGATCACACGCTGGCCCCACAGCGCCAGCTCAAACGACAGCACGTCGGCATGGCCGTGGCCGGGCAGGAACGCGGGGCCAATCTCGCCAACGTCCAAAATGGCCACCGCCGGCGCGCGCTGCAATCGAATGTAGCCACTGGCTGCGAGACGAGTGATGCCGTCCGCCGGCGCCGCGCAGCGCGACAAGCCCAGCCGTGCCGCGTAGGCGTCCAGTTCGGCGGGACGCGGAGCAATGCCTTGCGCGGCATCGCTCATCAGGCTAATCTCGCCGTCGGGCAGGGTCATCGCGGCTAACCAGCGCCGCATGCTCTCGGCCAGCGCAATCCAGGCGCGCGGGTCGTCGCCGTGACTTCTCGGCAGCGCCGCCGGATACACTTGCGCCAGGTTCAACAGATCGAGCAAGTCCTCGAGCACCAGCGCGTGGTACATCGGGCTTTGCTCGTAGTGCGCGCCGTCCGCCAGAATCTGCTCGGCAAGTTGTTGCTTGAGAATTTGGAGTCCGGTTGTCATCCAGCGCTCCGCCTCGTCACCTGCAAAGTACATACCCGCAAAGATTAGCGCCTTGGCGTTGGTCAACAGATGATTGCCCAAGAGATGCGTTTCGATCCGCTGGCTGAGATAGCGGGCCTGCAGCGCCAAGCTGTCCAGAGCCGCGGCAGAAAGCGTCTCGCCGGCCAGCGACCACTTGATCCAGTTCACGATGCGCACGCTGGCGACATACGGCGTCCAAGCTGGCCCCGAGAAGTCGTCGCCGTGGTGGTCGCGCAGCCAATCGGCGACCAGTTGGCGATGCCACGCGCCGCGCGCGCGGTGATCGTCGGCGATCAGGTCTTCAAAATAGTGCAAGTTGAACAGCCACAGCCGATGAATCGACGTGTCGCTCCATCCGGCTGGTAGCTCCAACTCGCGCGCTTCATTCAAGAAGCGAAACCGCCGCTCGCCCAGCATGAGGGGCGCGCGGGCGGGTCCGGTGGTCCATTGGCCACTGCGCGGCCGCAAGGGGGGCGCGGGACGACGATCGGCGCGCGGCCGATAGAAGCGCTGCCACGCCCTGCCATAGACCTGAATCGGTCGCAAATGGCGGAGCGTGTGAAAATAGCGCGCGAGGTTCACGGTGGCAGAATTCTGGCTGGCCGCAGAGACTGAAACCACGCCGCAGTTATAACGATTTGACGTAGTACCGATAGTTCAGCCCAGGACACAGAATGGGGCGCCATCCCGCACGTTCGTAGGCGCGATGCGCCTGCAAGTTCGTCTCATACACAGAGAGTCGCACGCCGCGCGCGCGAAGGCGCCGCGCTTGCACTTCAAAGCGCGCGATCAGTTGCGAACCGATGCGTTGACCTTGCGCTGCGGGCGCCACCCCGATGCCGACCAGCGAGTGAATGTCCGCCCCCATCCAATCCGCTAGTTCAGCCGGCGCGCTGGCCGGCGCGCCCGTGCCCAATAGCGCCCGCATCCGCAGGCGGATGCGAGCCAGAATGTCGCGATGCAACAGTAGCGTCGGACGCATGGCGAGACTGGCGAGCGCCCGCCGCCATAGCGCCTGATTTAACTCGCGATCGTAGCCGACCGGCGCGCCCACGGTGTAACCCACCACCTGCTCATCGAGGCAGGCCACAATGGCGATGCCGCTGGGATGCTCTCGAAACCACCGGAGCATCGCCCGCACATAACCGCGCCCCAGTCGCACGTTCATATAGCCCTGGAACGCCATCACATGAAGTTCGGTCGCGGTGTCCAGATCGCTGTCGGTCATCGGCCGCACGACAACCTGCGGGCACGATCCGACTGACGCAACGGTTTGGCTATCCATGCGCGGCGACCTCCTCGCGCGGCGCGATCTGGTCACACCCGTGTCGATACGCCGAAGCGTTGGGATCCAGCAATAAACGCGCGCTGTCGACTTCGATGCTGCGCACCACTATGGCTGCTCCCGGCGCCAGCGGCGCGAGTTCAGCGGAGCAATTGCTCGCCCAGCGAATTTTGTCGCCCTCCCAGCGCAATGGCCGCTCGATCGGCGCGCCAAGCGATACCACGGTGACAATCCGCTGCGGCAAATCCGCCGTCACTTGGCATCGCAACGTGGGCGTGGGCTGCTTTTCGCCGTAGTGCAACGACTCCCATCCCAAGGCCGATGGGCTCGACTGGCCACGGACCACGTCAACCTGCGATTCCGCCGTACTGGCCGCGACGGCTAGTTCGACCGGACCGGCAGGCGTGTCGAGTCGCGCACCATCCGCGTTGGCTGAATACGGAAAATCGGCCAGGCGCCAGTGTAAGGCAACCTGCTCGCGGCCTTGTCCCAAGACATCGTCGACCACCAGCCAATAGCGTTCACCCATCCTCAACACGGCGCGGCGATGGACCGCGCGGCTCGCCAAGCGCTGATAGCTGTAGTGCTCCCCTTGGGCATAATCGATTCCGGGACCACCGCCGGGCAAAAAGTGCTGCAACTGCGAGCGCGTGAGATAG
>JAIBBY010000106.1 GCA_019694455.1 Pirellulales bacterium | reverse complement strand
CGGCGAGGTGGAAGCGGCCGGTCGCCGCCGTGTGGCCGATGTCGGCCAGCCGCTGGTCGGTGGTCTCCAGATGGTCGGCGTAGCGCTGGGCCAGTTGGCGCAGGGCCTGGGGGGTGCGGGCCGAGAGGCACAAGGGGTGTGGTTCGCTGGCGTCGGCCAAGGGCGTGGCGAGCGGGGCCTCCTCGAGCACGACATGCGCGTTGGTGCCGCTCAATCCAAATGCGCTGACGCCAGCACGACGGACGACCTGCTCCCGCGGCCAGGCAATCAATCGGTCGTTAATGCACAGTGGCGAATCTTCGAATCGCACAAAACGGTTGGGCGAATCGAAATGCAATGTCGCCGGAAGCTGCTCGTGCTCAAGGCTTGCAACAACTTTGGCGACACTCAACAAGCCCGCCGCCGGCTCCGCATGTCCGATCTGACTCTTGAGAGAACCAATGCGACAGAACTGGTTTTGGACAACAAACCGCTGAAATGCGGCCTGCAGACCTTGAATCTCAATGGGATCGCCAATGGCGGTGCCGGTGCCGTGTGTCTCGACATAGCTCAAACTGGCTGGCTGGATTTCAGCAGATCGCCAGGCCGACACGAGACAGTCGGCCTGCGCCATCGGGTTGGGCGCCGTCAGTCCATTGGAACGTCCGTCGCTATTGATCGCGCTGCCCAGTATCACCGCATGAATGTAATCTCGATCTCGAATGGCGGAGTCTAACGGTTTGACGAGAACCGCGCACACTCCCTCCGCCGGCACGAATCCGTCGGCGCGATCATCAAACGCCTTCACTTTGCGATTGGATGCGAGCGCGCCCATCGTTTCGAAGGCGGCAAAGTTGAGCGGTTGCACATTGAGATGCACGCCACCAACCAGCGCGTGATCGCATTCCCCCGACTTCAAACTTTGTAGCGCCAGATGCAGCGCCACCAGCGAAGAGCTACATGCCGTATCGACCGTAAGACAAGGACCACGCAAATCGAGAAAGTAACCGATTCGGCTGGCAAGAATTGACGGCGTCAGTCCGCTCGCCCAGTGTTCCGCGTGCTCGACATTTGGCGCAGCGACAGTCACCTGGGCGCCAGCGCCGACAAACACGCCGGTGCGCGTGCCAGCAAGACGTTCGCCGCCATAGCCGGCGTTTTCCAGCGCCTCGTACGCTGTTTCCAGAAAGAGCCGCTGCCGCGGTTCCATGACGGCAGCCTCGGCCGGCGAAATACGAAACAGGAGCGGATCAAAACAATTGACTTCGTTCAGAAACCCGCCAATTGGCGGCGATCCATTCGCGGCGACCTCTTCCGCGCGTCGTTCCACGGAAAGTGGCCCCACGGCATCAGTTCCAGCGGCCAGTAATCGCCAGAATTGTTCCAGGTTGTCGGCGCCAGGAGAGCGGACCGCCAAACCGACAATCGCAAATCGCGGCGGCGCCACTGATTTCGGCTCCACCGGCGCTTGATCTGGCACAATCGGTTGCAGAACAGTCGTTGCGCTGGCCACAGTGCCCGACAATTCAACGATCGGCGCTGGCGGAACATGCTGATTCTTCGAGGAAGGCGGCTTAGCCACCAGTGGTTTCAGGTGAGTGGCGAGCTTCGCCACGGACGTATGCGCGTATAAGTCGGCGGGTGTTAAGATCGAAACTCCCAATCCGCTCTTGAGCTCACGCACAATTTCAAGCGCCAGCAGCGAATCGACGCCGAGTTCGCTAAAGGGGCGCTCGCGCGACAGTCGCTCCGGCCGTAACTTCAACACCCGCGACACGATTTGAGCGACGCGGTCGGCCACCGCGTGCTCCGTGCCGGTCGCTGAACTTGCCGAGAAGGTATCAGTCTCGAGGGGGGCCGCGCCTGGCTGCTCGAACGAAGCTGAGGAAAATGCCTTACCGCCGGAAACACTCGGTCGGCTCGCGTCGGACTGGGCGACCAATAGCTGTTGTCCGGTATTCGGAAATCGGCTCGTCGGTTCTGGGTAGGTGCTCGAGCTTCCAACAAATCCGCTGGCGGTGAGCAAATCGCTCCATGCCGACGCCGACACCAGTGGCGAATCAACCCGCAATTCATGATCTGTGAATTCCCACCAGCCGGGCGTCAGCGCGAAGGTGAGATCGGCATAGAACTTGTCTCGCGTGGTTTCCACCAGCAGCAGCGTGCCACTCGGGCGCAACAACTCGCGAACGTGCCGCAGCGTAGCCCGCAGGTCGCGCGTGGCGTGCAACACATTGGCGGCAACCACGCAATCGAAGCGTCCCAGTTCAATACCTTGATCGCTTGCCGATTGGTTAATGTCCAGTCGCGCGAAGCGCACCCCTGGCTTATCGTGAAACCGTTCCGCCGCACGGCGCAAGAACGCCTCGGAGATGTCGGTATGCCAATATTCGATATTTCTGCCTTCAAGTCGTTCCAGCACGCATGCCGTGGTGGCGCCGGTGCCGCCGCCGATTTCAATGATCTTGAACGGCTCATCCTTTGCGATTGGCGCCGCCGCCACAGCGCTGGCGACCATTTCATGAAAGTACCTGGCGAACGGCGAAGATTCGTACAGCCGTTGAACCAGTTCAGTGGAGCCGGCAGGGAAGAGCGCTTCAACCGCGGTTCGTTCACCGCTCAACACAGCGCTAAGTTGTTCTCCAGCGCGCGAGAGC
Organism: Pirellulales bacterium; assembly: GCA_019694455.1. Classification (NCBI taxonomy): domain Bacteria; kingdom Pseudomonadati; phylum Planctomycetota; class Planctomycetia; order Pirellulales; species Pirellulales bacterium. The sequence continues at coordinate 4,117 of JAIBBY010000106.1, read as the reverse complement.
AAATCCAATTCTGCGCTAGCCTGCGGATAGCGCATGCGCGCGTCATGCGTGAGGCTCTGGGGCGCATTGCGCAGCAAATGGCGCGTTGCTCGCAGTCGGCCTCTATTCATGCTGACCAGTCCGGCCGACTCCAGCATGCGAAAAAAGCGTCGAACCAGTTGCCTGTAGAGCGGCAGGGTACGAGGTAGGTTCCGTTCGAGGTCGTGCCAATCGTGATAGAATTGGCTCTCGGTTTGGAATACTCCCCATTGGGCAAAGAGGCTCTCGACATAAGCGACGCATACTTGATCGAACACCTCATCGATGCCGCGATAGGCCTGCATCTCTTCCGTCAGCGCGCTCGTCAGACGCTCTGATTCGAGGATGAGGGGCGCTGTACGCGCGACCGGAATCAATTCCTGGCCGTGGGGTATCTGAATGCCAAAACGTTCGCGCGCGAGGTTGGCAATTCCGATCTGGGCGCGCCCGAGGCTTATCGCCGTTTCCCAACACCAGGCGCCTAGCTCGCTGGAGATCGCCTCCACTCCGCGCTGGCGCAGAGATTGCTCATAGCGTTCGGAGGCGACGACCCCGGTTTCCCCCCAATAACCCCAATTGATCGCTAGTGCCGGCAGCCCCAAGGCGTGCCGGTGCAGCGCCAGCGCGTCTTGAAAGGCGTTTGCCGCCGCGTGGTTTGCCTGTCCCTCGCCGCAGGTCAAAGACGACAAACTGGAAAACAGGCAAAAGAAATCGAGTTCGAAGCGCTGGGACTCTTGGTGTAAATGCCACGAACCGGCGACCTTTGGCGCGAGCACCGCCGCCAATGTCTCGCGATCCATCAAGGCGACCACGCGGTCCCGCAAGACGCCGGCGGCATGCACGATGCCATCTAGTCGACCGTGTCGTGCCTGGATTTCACTGAACAACCGGCGAACGTCAATGCTGTTGGCTATATCCGCCGCGACCGGCCATACCTCCGCGCCGCGCGAGACAAGCGCGGCAATTGCGTTGCGCCGCCTTGTCGACTGCTCGATGGGAGTGCGGTTGACGAGGATCAGTTTGCGGCCAGGGGCCGCCAGACGCTTTGCGACCTCCAGACCAAGGCCAGTTTGCCCTCCGGTGATCAGATAGATCCCATCCGCCCGCAATTTCGGCGTAGCATTTGACAGCTCTCGCTGGTCAAGCGCGACCAAGCGTCTAACATAGCGCTGACCGCCACGACGCCAGACGACAATGTTGTGGTCAATTTCGCGCGCTTCCGCAGCCAAAATCTCTCGTAACGATTCCGGCGCATCCTGGGAGGAAATGTGCAGTGCTCGCGTCCGTATCTCTGGATGCTCTTTGCTGGCAGCAGTCAAATAGGCGTGAACGGCTGCAATGTCCGCCGGCAAGGTGTGGGCCTGAGGACCATTGGGCGCGGGCGTGGTGACGATGAATAGCGCGGCTGGCGACTTGTCGCTAGCCGTGATGCCACGCAGCAGATCGGTCAGCGAAGTCAACTGTTGTTCGACGATTCGTCCGACCGCATCGGCATCTTCTGTCAACGTGGCGCCTAGTGCGCTTTGGATGCCATAGATCAACCACCTGTTTCCCAGATCAACACCCGTGAGTTGATCTGCGCGAATCGATGTTGCGGAAATGTCGCTCAATATGCGATCGATTCCGGCCAGAGCTGGCGGTGTAATTTGGTTCCAGACGATCTCGACTTCCGCCGTTGCGCGGATCGTGAGGGGAGATTCGTCCCAATGGACGTCAAAAAACCATTCGGCCGCTTGTGAAGCTTCTGCTTGCGGTTGTGAACGAGTGGCGATTGGGCGTGAAAATTCAATGCCCGACGCCCGCAACACCATGCGCTGACTCTGATCGACGAGTTCAAACGAGCAGATCGCTCCGCCAGCCGTTGGCCGGACTTCCGCTCGGCAACTCACCTCGACCGGAAGCGACTCAAGCACTTCGATCTGCCCGATTTTCGTCGGATAGTACTCAGTCGCGGCGACTCGGGCCGCCAACATTCCAGCAACTTGGAAGGCGCCCTCGAGAATTGCCGGATGGACGACGTAGAGTTCTTGGTCCGGCCAGCGCGTTGGCGCGCGTAAAGTGGCTAGGACGCGGAAGTCGCTGAAGGCGGCTTCTTGAATAGTTTGGAAATCGGCAAGGTAATTGAATCCCAGATTCGCGATCTCGCGATAAATCGTCTCCGCCTGAATTGGCGATGAGGCTGAGTCGCAATGGTCGTCGAGCAAGGGCGCTGATTTGGGCGCTCGTTCAACGAAAATCAATCCAGATGCGTGTTCACTGAGTTCGGACGCGCCCGCCGGGAACGATCGCACGCAAAAACGTTTTGCGCGCGCTCCAGGTTCCTCACGAAGTTCCAGTTGGACCAAGACTCCATGGCGGGCATCGATTTCTAGCGGCGATCCAAGCATCACCTCCTTGAGCGACCATGCCGATTCAATCAGTTGGTGCTGACTTGCCGCGAGAGCCATTTCGATCTGCGCGCTGATTGACAGCGCTGTGTGGTTTGCAATTTGCATTCCAGCACAGACGTCCTGTCGGACATCGCACAGTTTTCGGTAGATGGCCACTCGGTCTACCCTTCCGACGGTTGCCGCGAATGTCGCCCCATGAGCAGCGAGCTAGCGAGCCGCGGCCTGTCCATTTTCGGACGCGACGCCTTCGCCAAGGCATTCGTCCAAAAGAGGATGGCGCAGCCGCATAGATGGGGCACGAACTAACGGCATCGACGAGTTGATTTGGGGCGGATTGGGCGTGACCCAAAAGCTCTGCCGACGGAACGAACGGGTCGGCAGGTCAAGCTTTCGTTCCGAATTGGAGCGGCGCGGCGCCCAAGTCGGATTCAGGCCACATTCGTACAGTTTACCCAAGATTTGGAGGATTTTCTCCCAATTCTGTCCGCCGGTTTCGAGAACCCGGTAGCATTGGCTTTCTGGCAATTCCGAATGGAGACGCTCCTCAAGTCGCGAATTCGGCCCAATCTGAATAATCAGATTAGGAGACTTTTGCCGGAGCATGGCGAGGCCTTGATCCAAGCGGATGGGGGATTGCCAGTGGTTACCCCACCCAGCCCAGGCGCCGTTAGGGGTATGGCAACAGGTTATCCACGCGGGTTCAGCCGGCATCGTTTCGTGAAACCGATTCATGGTTTCCGTGGCAGGCCCGACGAACTGCGAGTGATGCGGCTTGTTGATCGTGGTGATGCGATAATCGATGCGTGCGTCCGTTAAGGCGGCACGGATCTCGTCGAGGTGATCTTGCTGTACGCTGATTATTAGTTCTTCCGCGGCAATGACTGCGGCGATGGAATACTGCGAGACGTGCGCGGCTAGCGCGCGTTCGAGTGAATCAGATTTGGCGGCTACGCGGACATGGATAGTTCGCAAATTCAATGACTTGAGAAGCGTTGTTCGATGGCGGAGTAGATCGACCGCATCTGAAAACGTGATCGCTCCGCTGATGCAGGCGGCTGCGTAGTCGCCCGTTCCGTATCCGCAGATCACATCGGGAGCGATGCCAAGCTGTCGAAGCATTTCGGCCGTGGCAAATTGATTTGCGAACAGGGCGATTTCTGCTTCATTGAACGTGCCATGCGCTGCGGCAAGCTGCTCCGCCGATTCACATGTTTGCCGATAGTTGTTCGATCGCGCGATGAGATCCGAAGCAAAGTCGCTGTCCCACTCTTCTTCATTGGCGAAGACAAACGCGACGCGCGGCAATTGTTCGTTTGGCGCGGGGGCGAGTTGTTTCGTCGTGGATAGTTCGTCGAGCGCTATCTGCAACTGACTGGTCGTCGCTGCTACTTTCGCCCAACGGACTTGTCCTTTTTGACTGCGCTGTTGCAAGGTATAGGCGATATCCCCCAGTTGCGTTAATGGATTTTGCTGAAGATAGCGCGACATCCGGTTTGCGAGGTCATGCAATTCATCTGCATCGCGGGCGGAGAGCGTGATCAGTTGTGGTTCGCGGTTCTCGCTTTGTAGTGGAACATCGGCCGGCGGTTCCTTTAAGAGGAGATGGGCGTTGGTGCCGCCGAATCCGAAGGCGCTGACGGCGGCACGGCGGGGCTGTCCGGGGGGGGAGTTCCAGGGTCGCAGGCGATCGTTGATCCAGAAGGGGGAGT
>JAIBBY010000105.1 GCA_019694455.1 Pirellulales bacterium | reverse complement strand
AGGTCGCCGCCATGCTGACGCCATCCGCCTCCTGGGGAATCAAACCCGTGTTGCCGGTCAGTTCCATCACGGTCGGCAGCCAATCTTCAAACCCGCAGACGCGATCGCTGACGGCGCCGGCCGCGATTTTGCCCGGCCAGCGCACAACTAGCGGCACGCGCAGGCCCCCTTCGTAGATGCTTCCTTTGCGTCCGCGCAGGTCCCCCGCGGATTGAAAGAAATCGGTGTCCACGCCCCCCGTGCCGTTGACGGCGGGTCCGTTGTCGCTCGCAAAGACGACCAGCGTCCGGTCGCTCAATTGCAACTCGTCTAGTAGTTGCAGCAGTTGCCCCACCTGTTCGTCGAGTCGCGACACCATGGCGGCATAGCAGGCGCGCGGCGCGATCTGCGGCAAATATCCCTTGTCGCCCCGATAAGGGGTCTCGGGGAATTTCCCCTGGTACTCGGCCAGCGCGTCGGCCGGGACCTGCAATGCCAGGTGCGGAATCGTCGACGGAAAGAACAAGAAAAATGGCTGCTCTCGATGGCGCTTCACAAAAGCGATCGCCTCGCTCAGGATGCGATCGGGCGCGTAAGTGTCGCCGACATAACGCGTATAGAGCGACGGGTCGGCCAGGTCGAGATCGGCCGACAAGGGAGGCTGATGGGCAGAAAACTCCGGGTTCTCCAGTGTGACTTCACGGTCGTTGTCCCACAACTGCGTGGGATAATAGTTGTGCGCCACCCCCTGACAGTTGAAGCCAAAAAAGCGGTCCACCCCTTGCCGCTGCGGCGCGCCGCTCGTTTCCGGGCCCCCCAGCCCCCATTTGCCAAACACCCCCGTCGCGTAGCCCGCCTGCTTCAGCAGCTCGGGCAAAAACACCGCCTCATCCGGCATGGGGTATTGTCCCGGCTCTCGCGGCACGCGCTGCCGGTTGTCGCGAATGAACGCGTGGCCGCTGTGTAAACCGGTCATCAGCACGCAGCGCGACGGCGCGCACACCGGGCTGCCGCTGTAGTGGTGCGTAAAACGCATTCCCTCGAGCGCCAGCCGATCGATGTTGGGGGTGCGAATCCGCGTCTGCCCGTAGCAGCCTAGGTCTCCCCAGCCCAGATCGTCGGCCAGGATGAACACGATGTTCGGCGCCGCCGCCAGCGACACTTCACGGCGACAGGCAACCCCGCCGACCACGACCACGCAAATGGCCATTGCTAGTAAGCTACGGCGGCAGGTGTGCCTGCGCATGGAGTACCCTATTGGTGGTGATGTGCCGCCGCCGGCAAAGCACGCGTACTTCGCTCACACCGCGGCGGTTGCCGGCGCGGCCGGCACCGGAAACTGATCGCACAGTTCGCGAATCTCTCCCCGCACCCGCGCCGCCAGTTTTTCGTCGTTGGGCGAACGCAATACTTCCAGCATCCAGCCGCCGATCCGCTGCATCTCGGCGGTGCCCATGCCCCGCGTGGTCAAGGCGGGCGTGCCAATCCGAATGCCCGAGGGATCCATCGGCTTGCGCTCGTCGTACGGAATCAGGTTTTTGTTCACGGTGATCGCGCAGCGGCCCAGCGCCTCCTCGGCCAGCTTGCCGGTCAGCCCAAGCGAGGTCATATCGGCCAGCATCAGGTGATTGTCGGTGCCGCCGCTGGCCAGCTTCACGCCGCCAGCCAGTAGCGCATCGGCCAGGGCGCGGGCGTTCTCGATGATCTGCCGCGCGTACTGCTTGAAGTCGGGCCGCAGCGCCTCGCCAAAGCAAATCGCCTTGGCCGCCACAATGTGCATCAGCGGCCCCCCTTGGATGCCGGGGAAGAGGTTGCGGTCGATATCCTTGGCGTACTCGCCTCTGGACAGCACCAAACCCGAGCGCGGCCCGCGCAACGTCTTGTGCGTGGTCGTGGTCACAAAGTCGGCCACCGGCACCGGGTTGTCGTGCAAACCGGCCGCCACCAGCCCCGCGTAGTGCGCCATGTCGACAAACAACTTGGCGCCCACCTCGCGCGCGATCTCGGCAAAACGGCCATGCGGAATCTCGCGCGGGTACGCGCTGGCCCCGGCCACGATCAGCTTGGGCTTGTGCTCGCGCGCCAGTCGCGCCACCTGATCGAAGTCGATGCGATTGGTGTCGCGCGTCACCCCGTAGTTGAAAAAGTGATACAGCCGACCCGAGATGTTCAGCTTCATGCCGTGCGTCAGGTGGCCGCCGTGCGCCAGGTCGAGCCCCAGCACCACATCGCCCGGCTCCAGCGCGGTCAGGTACACCGTCATGTTGGCCTGGCTGCCCGAGTGCGGTTGCACGTTGGCATGTTCGGCGCCAAAAAGCTGCTTGGCGCGATCGCGGGCCAGGTCTTCGGCCACGTCCACACATTCGCAGCCGCCATAGTAGCGGCGGCCCGGATATCCCTCGGCGTATTTGTTCGTCAGCACGCTCCCCGCCGCTTGCATGATGGCCGGGCTCACGTAGTTCTCGCTGGCGATCATCTCCAGCCCGTCTTGTTGCCGCTCCTGCTCGCCCGCGATAGCGGCCCACACCTGCGGGTCTTCTTCCTTAATCCAATTCATCCGCGACCAATCCCTTCTCCTTCATGGCTGGCCAATCTCAATCGTCAGCGCGCCTTGGTTATCCGCAAGTTTGGCGGGCGAGTCGTTGATCTTCAAGTAGACCACGCCCCCTTTTGATGGGCGAATGCGCATGCCGGCGCCAACGGCCACCGGCGCCAGGAACAATTTGTCGCCGTCGGCGCCCGCCTCGTCAGGCCGAATCGCCATCAACAGCATCCCCAGCGGACGCCCGCGATAGTAGTGAATCGACACCCCTTGCGCCTCGCTGATCCAAGGCCGCGGCTCTTGCGCCACGCTGAATTGCCCGCTCGCGCGTAGCTCATACGTCTGGCCGGGCGCCAGCCGTATTCCGGTCGATTGCCAGCCGCGATCGGCGGCGATGGTGACTTGTTCTTTTCCAGTAGTCGTTAGCGCCGCCGGCGGATCAAAGAAGATTGCGGCCCGCTGCAAGTCGTAGCCGTAGTCGATCTGATCGGCGAACAGGCTCCATTCCAAATCGAGTTCGGGCCGCTCGGCGGCATAGACCGCTTCAAATCGTTCGTCAAAACCGGCGTGCGCCGCCATGCGCCCCAATTTACGAAACGCCTGTTGATACCGCGGATGACCATCGAGAAACGCCGCCAGCGCCCAGGTCCAAGCGTAGCCCAGATTGGTGCGATCCCCGCCGGGCTGGATCGCCATGACCTGACCAATGTCGAGTCGCTTGCCGGCGGCCACGGCGTCCTGCACCAATCGAACGCGTCCCCACAGCGGCACGGCGTCGCGGTCGGTCGGAAACCAGCGCGTTTGCAACTTGCCGTCGACGATGCGATGCGTCGCCAGATGCTCGGCGATCCCTTCCATGTACCACGGCGGCCCGCATCCGCCGAGCAGCGTGTTCATGAACGAATGCGCCCCTTCGTGCAACAGCAGGTGCCGGCGATAGTAATCCGACTCCTGATCGTATAGCCAGAACTGATGGTCGATCGAATAACCGTGATCGAACGTCGGCAACCGGTCCGGCAGTAGCTTAGCCCGGTCAAACACGTTGCGGTCTTTGATCAAGTGGCCCGTGAGCCGCCACCCTTCCAGTCGATCTGGCTCCACGCCAAAATAGTCGACCCATTGCGGCACGGCCTGATCGAACAGCCTTGGCAACCGCTCAATCTCGTCGCTGGTCGGCAGGTCGGTGATCAGCGTCAAATAGCGCCCCTCGATGCGCCGCAGGCCGTCGCCGGTCGCCGGTTCGGCGCCAACAGCAACCAGGCAGCGCAGGGCGCAGACCAACAGCGCGCCGGCAACTGCCGTTCGCGCGATGCGCCTTTTCGAATTGGCATGGCCCATGCTCATGCTTCCAACATAGGTGGCCAGCGGCGCGAACGCGATGCGATCATTTGCCGTGAGGTCAAAATAGACCGCCAAGCGCCGTCAACTTAGGAGCTTTATGACGCGGCCGCCGTCCATCCATGCCCCCCCTTCAAGGAACGCCGAATTCGCCGTGCGCGGGGCTATAATGACGCGACTTGTTGACGCAACGACCTCAGATGCGCCCCCGCGGCGCGTTTCACCTCGGAGCCCCACGGCATGAAACGGGTGCACATCGTCGGCCGCAAAAACAGCGGCAAGACGACGCTCATTGTCGACCTGGTACGGCAACTGCGCGCCAGCGGGCTGCGCGTCGGCACGATTAAGCACACCCATCATCGCCACGAGTTGGACGTGCCGGGCAAGGACTCGCATCGTCATCGCGAGGCGGGCGCCGAAACCGTGGCCATTTTGTCGCCAGCGCTGACGGCGGTCTATTTCGACAACGATGGCGACCGCGGACCGGCCGGCTATGCCACCATCGATCACGCCTTCGCCGATTGCGATATTGTGCTCGTCGAAGGCGATCTGTCGGCCAGCGCGCCGCAGGTCGAGGTGTGGCGCAAAGAATGTGTCGAACCACCCTACGCCAGTGAGCGAGCGGCGATCAGCGCCGTTGTGACCGACGACCCGGCGCCGGGCATCGCCCATGTGTGGCCGCGCAGCGATGTGCCGGCCTTGGCCAAGCGGCTGTTGGAACTGGTTCGCGCGAGCGGAGCCCCTTAGCGGCTAAGCGGCCTCTTGATCCCCGTTGGCATCATTGGCCAGCGCCAGCTTGAGCCCCCGCCACGCTAACAAGCAGCAGCGTTGGCGGGTTGCGGTGAGGCGCGGTCCAAATAGCTCGAGCATGGCGGCGCTGCTGAACGTCGCCGCTTCTTGGACCGTCTTGCCGATGAGCTGTTCCAGCAGCATCGACGCGGCGGCCTGGCTGACGCAGCATCCATCCCCCTTGAATCGGGCGTCACGAATGCGTTCGTCGGCGTCGACTTCCAGTTCGATGGTGATGCGATCGCCGCATAGCGGATTTTCCACGCTGAACGCGTGCGTCTTGTGTTCGCATGCGCCGCAGTGGCGCGGATTTTCGTAATGATCGAGAATGCGTTCTTGATAGATCTCGTTATCCATGTGCTTTCCCCCGGTGACTTGTGGGGCGCTCACCCAATCCATTCCTTTTTGCCGAGCTCTTCCATTCCCGGCGCGATGTCCGGCAGCGGCGCGCCGCGCGACTGGCAGCCTTGCAGCACGCCCAGCCGCAAGCGATTGCGAAAACTCGCTGCTTCGCCCTGCGACAACACCTCGACCGCTCTGGGCAACACATGAATGCCTCGCGCAATAAGCTCCATGGCGCCTTCGCCCGCCTGCAGGCAGGTTCGCATCGGTTCTTCTTCGCTCAAGCTCCGCAATCGAGCGAGCGCCTCATCCAGGCCAAGTTGGTCCACCGCAAGTTGAAACAACTCGTTCATCACCTCGCGGTATGCTGCGCTGAAATCCTCGTCCAACTCGCTGGCCAGTCGATCCATGCCGACCGGCAAGCTCTCCAATCGTTCCATGACATCGCGCATGAAGTCCCCCGCCAACGCAAAGCCGTGTTGTGGGCAGATCAGTTCCACCGCCGGCCGCAATGCCCGAATCTGCCGTATCGCGTAGGCGACGCACTCGCGGCCCGGCATGTAAATCTGATGAAAGATCGCGATGCCGGGCCAATCACGCTCTTCGGCGAATAGTTGCAGCCGCTCCGGCTCGTTCAGACCGCCGAACAGATCGCCCGAAAACAGCGTTCGCGTTTCCAGGTCGTAGAAGGCCATGGCGCCGCGAAAATGGCAGAACGGCGTTGGCACGGCCAAGATGCGATTTCCACCGGGCAGCTTGATCGAGTGGCCGCCGTGTCGCCCCGGAAAATGCAGTTGTTGCGGCCGCGCGCCGAGGTGCTGCACCAGGCGCCAAGCGTCTTCCGAAACGAGGCCAACCAGTTGATCGCTTTCGCTGGCCAGCGCCGTCAGGTTGCCTACCACGTCGGGGTCTTGGTGGTTGAGGCTGAATAATCGCAGCGCCGCTAGCGTGCCGAGATGCGTCAGCAAATTCTCGCGCACCACGTCGTAGTCGAGGCGCGATCCGGGATCGACGCACCAGTGCAACGGCTCCGCGCGTCCGCCACGAAAGGTGCGCAGGTACGTGTTGCATTGCAACAAGGTGTGGGGGTTGCGCCGGCCCACCATGAACAGGTCGTCATGCACCTTGAGCCCGCCGGGAAGGGGATCGCCCCCCTTCCCGTCCGCGCTATTCGTCGCTTGACGGCGGCGTTCCATGTTGGCGCTCCGCACAATCGCGTCGATCCAGGCTCGCCATGCCGGCTAGGAGCTCAGCTCGGCTTGCCGCGCAAGCGCCCGCGGGAACAACACGTTGTTCTCTTTGTGGATATGGCTGCGCATGTCGACTTCAAAATGCGCCAGTCGCTCGTAGAGCGTCCGAAAACTAGTGCAGGCGTCCTCCGGAGCGACGTACCCATTGGTCAATTGCCGCATGCGGCCCATCGCCACCGACGTCGTGTCGTGTTCCATTTCCATCATGCCGATCGGATTGCCAATGCTGCCGCAGTGAAACATCGGCAAGTCGCTTGCTCGTTCCAATTGGCGAATCATCGGAAACAGCACGCGCTCTTCCTTGAACATGTGCGGAACCAACTCCGATTCCAGTAGTTCGAACGCGCGCTGCACCCCCACTAACTCCGGATGGACGTCTTTCCGCCGATCCACCACTTTCGTCAATAGCTGCTGCAAGAACGGCAACTCCGCGCGCAGGTACGCATGGTGCGTCTGCTCGATGTGGTCGCATAGCTCCGTCATCGACATCGCCGCCGGATCGATCGCCGAAGTCTGGTCGAGCGCTTCGCGGGCATGCAACTGATCCAGCACCGAACCGATTTGCAGGCCGCGCGTGGCGCAGGCCGCGTCAAGCGTTTGCTTGCCGCCGCAGCAGTAATCGAGTCCCAGTCGCTCGAAGACATCGGCGTAGCAAGGATGCTCCGCCACCAGTTCGCCCAAACGCTTTTCAGATTCAACAACGCTCATGATGCGCTCCT
>JAIBBY010000104.1 GCA_019694455.1 Pirellulales bacterium | reverse complement strand
GGCGCAGGACGGCGTCGGCCCGGTCGATGGTCTGGCGGAAGATTTTGGCGCGGCGGTAGAGGACTTCTCCCATGCCGGCGTGGCTTCCCCCCTGTCCGCTGAAGAGGAAGGCCAGGCGGGGACGTCGTCCACTGGCGCTGCCGGCCGCGATTTGGCTGGCGTCGTCGCTGCCGGCGGCGCCGTCGCCGGCCAGCCAGCGGCGGAGTTTCATTGCCGCTTCGGCGCGGGTGGCGGCGACCAGGGCCAGCCGCTCGGCGAGGTGGAAGCGGCCGGTCGCCGCCGTGTGGCCGATGTCGGCCAGCCGCTGCTCGGTGGTCTCCAGATGGTCGGCGTAGCGCTGGGCCAGTTGGCGCAGCGCCTGGGGGGTGCGGGCCGAGAGGCACAAGGGGTGTGGTTCGTTGGCGTCGGCCAAGGGCGTGGCGAGCGGGGCCTCCTCGAGCACGACATGCGCGTTGGTGCCGCCGAAGCCGAAGGCGCTGACCCCGGCGCGGCGCGGCCGCTCGGCCCGCCGCGGCCAGGGGCGCAGCCGGTCGTTGATCGCCAGCGGGGTCTCTTCCCAGGCGATGTGTCGGTTGGGGTCCTGGAGGTGCAGGGTGGGGGGGAGTTGCTCCTGCTCCAAGGCCAGGAGGGTTTTGACGAGCCCGACCAGTCCGGCGGCGCTTTCGGCGTGTCCCAGGTTGCTCTTCACCGAGCCGAGCTGGCAGAACTGCTTGCGGGGGGTGAACAGCGCGCAAGCGCTGGCGAACCCCTCGACCTCGATGGGGTCCCCCAGCGCGGTGCCGGTGCCATGCGCTTCGAGGTAGTCGAGACTGTCGGGCGCGACGCCGGCGTCGCGCCAGGCGTCGCACAGCGCGGCGCGTTGGGCGGCCGGGTTGGGGGCGGTCAGGCCGTTGGTGCGGCCGTCGTTGTTGACGGCGCTGCCGAGGATTACCGCGTGGATCGTGTCGCCGGCGGCCAGCGCGTCGGCGAGCGGTCGCAAGAGGAGGGCGGCGACCCCCTCGGCTGGAATGAAGCCGTCGGCGCGCTGGTCGAAGGGTCGGCAGCGTCCTCCGGGGGCCAGGGCCCCCATCTGGGCGAAGGCGGCGAAGCTTTTGAGCCACAGGTTGAGCTGCGCGCCGCCGGCCAGGGCGTAGTCGCACTCGCCGCGGGCGAGGCTCTCGACCGCCAGGTGGGTGGCGACCAGGCTGGCGCTGCAGGCGGTGTCGACCGGCAGGGTCGGTCCGGTGAGGTCCAGGAAGTACGACAGTCGGCTGGCCAGGATGGCGGCGGACGAGCCGGTGGCCCAGTGGGGTCCGATGCCGGCGGCGCCGGCGCCGGCCAGGTAGTCCTGTCCGGCCGTGCCGACGAAGACGCCGGTCCGGGTCGCGCGCAGCTTTTCGCCGCCGTAGCCGGCGTGCTCCAGGGCGGCGTAGGCCGTTTCGAGGAAGAGCCGCTGCCGCGGGTCCATCTGGCTCGCCTCCAAAGGCGAGAGACGGAAGAAGAGGGGGTCGAACTGGTCGATCCCCTCCAAAAAGCCGCCCCGCGCGCTGGCCTGCGGCGGTTGGCCGGCCAGCCGCCAGCGGGCCGCCGAGGGGCTGCCGGTCGCGTCACGCCCCGCCGCCAGCAGCCGCCAGTAGCCGGCCGCGTCCTCCCCACCCGGAACCCGGCACGCGTAGCCCACCACGGCGATCGGGGTTACACGACATTGCCGAGCGGGAACCGGTAGCACGATTTGCGACGAACGCAAAAGAGGACTCGATGGAACCGCCGACGATTCGCCGGCGCCCTCCACCATCGACGGCGCGTGCTGACGAAGCCATGCACTGACCGATGCCTCATGTGACTGAGCAAGAAACTTCGCCAGCGCTTCAATCGTCGGATATTGGTACAGCACTGTCGGAGACAAGCTCTTGAGCACAAGGGTTGCGCGCAGCTTGCCGACTAGCTCCAAGGCCAAGAGCGAGTCGAGTCCCTGGTCTTGAAATGTCAAGTCAATCGCGACATTGTCAGCAGGAATCCTCAACACGCTCGCGAATGTCGCACGCACTAAGTCAAATGCCTGCTCGGAAACAGCCGATGCTCTTCCCGCGTCGACTAGCACTTCTTGTTTACGATGGGTGGAAGCGCCAGATGATGGCATCGCATCTGCTGGCGCCGCAGCCCCCTCCGCGCTTCGGATCGATTGGCACAAAAGCAGATGCTGACCAACTGACGAGAGCGAGGTTGATTTGTCAGGGAAAACGCCGCCTACATCAAAGCCGGCCTGACTGAGAACCTGACGCCAACCTTGAAGAGGAAGCAGTGGCCCCGACTGCCGCACATCGAAATCGTCGAACCGCCACCAGCCTTCCATGAGACCGAACGTCAATTCGATCCAATACTCGGAACGTGTGGCCTCGACGAGCAAAAGCAATCCACCTGGCGCGAGCAACTGTCGCACATACGCAAGTGTCTGACGAAGATTCCTCGTGGCGTGCAGCACGTTGGCGGCGATCACCAGGTCGAAAGCGCCGGGAGCGAACCCCTGCGAGTCCGGATTGCGCTCAATGTCGAGCAATCGCAGATTAAGCGTCGATTGTGACGCCAATTTGCGTTCAGCGCGCGCCAAGAAAGCCGGTGATAGATCGGTGAATGTATAGGCATCGCCGCGACGAAGCAGCGGAAGCAGCGTCTCGGCCAAACCGCCGGTGCCTCCGCCAATCTCCAACAATCTCAGCGGCGGGCGATCGACTGTCTCAATAGCGGTACGCACCGCTGAGGCAACAGCCAAGTTATAAAGCTGAGCAAACTCGGTTTGGTGGTACACGGCCTCGGCATTGGAATAATCGCCATCCGGAAACAATAGCTCCAATGGATCGGTCTCGCCGCGAAGGACCGATGTTAATTGGTTGGCGCAGCGCTCGAGCAGATCGCATTGGGCTGCGGCAAAGGGAAATTGATTGCGCAACTCTCGGATTTGATCCAGCGGCGTGGCAACGCGCTCTTGAGGCTTCATGACCGAGCCACTGCGACTGTCGGCATGCGATGAATGACCCGCGAAAATTGCTCGAAAGCGAGCAACAACTCGCTCAAAGCGCGGCTGCACACCCGCGACCTGGAGTGAGTCACTAGCAGCAAGCGAATGCTGCGGGTCGAGTCCAAGTTCGAATAGTGACTGCCGAATTATTGCGATACACGCAGCGTCAATCGCAGATCCGAACCGCGAATATTCATCAAGTCGGTCCGCTAGGCGTTGAGCCTCTCCGATCAGAGATCGATTCACTGACGCCGCGATAACGGCCGCACTCTTCTGGCAATTAACCGCCGCCGCGTCGTCGTGTCGCCGCTGGTTGGTTTGTGCGGCCGGTGAATCGGGCAGAATGGCAACTTGCGGCGCGTTCATCCGAAGTGCCGCTTCCAGGCAGCGCAAATTATCGTCCGCCGAGAGAATCCTTGCCCCGCTGGCCTCGATAAATTGCAGATACCGCTCATTGGCCACGGCGCGAGTGCCTTGCCAAACACCCCAATTGATCGATAGCGCCGGCAAGCCACGCGCATGCCGATGGTGACATAACGCGTCCATGAACGCATTCGCCGCCGCGTATGCGGCCTGGCCGGGCAGGGACGCCAACGATGCGGTTGACGACATGCAGACAAACGTACGCACCGCAAATCGTTCGGTGAGCGTGTGCAGCAACCAAGCCCCTTCGACCTTGGGGCGTAGCACCTCCTCGATCTGTGCTAGCGAATTGTTCCAGGTTGCGGAATCCTTTAGCAGGCCGGCGCAATGAAAGACGCCGTCGATGCCGCCCCAAAGGCGTTCGATTTGATCTAAGCACGGAACCAGCGACGCGGCGTCGGCCACATCCGCCGAAACAACATGCACCTGAGCGCCCAGTGATTCGACTTCAATGATCGCTGTGATGCGGCGTGCCAAGTCGCTTCCGGAATATTCCGCCAGTAGTGATGGCCAATCTAAACGAGGTGGCAAGACTGCGCGCGAAATCAATGCTAGCCGTGCTGGACCACGCGTCGCTAGCCAGCGGGCGATTTGCAATCCGACATCGCCCAGTCCGCCAGTAATCAGGTAAACACCGCCCGGCTCGCATGGCGTGGATGGTGATAATCGCTGTCGCGAGGCGCGACGAATGTCGCGCAAATGACAACCGTTGTCCGTATACCGTGCAGCAGTCGCATCTCCGTCGCGTAAAATGTCGTTGAGAATTGTCGTCGCCAACCGCCGTGGCGATTGGTTGGTGGTCGCGATTTCGATGGTCCGAGTGGAAAGGCTGGGGTAATCAGCGGCCAATCCTTGGGCAAAGACGGGGACCATTGCGTGACCAGGCCAAGAATCGGCGGAAGCAAAATCTGCTGTACATGTCACCACCCATAACGACTGTGGCTGATCGGTGAAGTATGTGCGTGCAATATGAAAGAGCGATCGGACACCAGTTGAAAAACCCTGCGATTTGGGCGGCTGTGCGGTCTCTGGCCGCGATGGTTCGCAGGCCCAGAGGAAAGCGAAGTGATCGGGGGTAAAGCCGGATTTCGTAAACTGCTCCGAAAGTTGTCGGTGCTGCAATTCGCTACCGGGCGCGATTGCGAACACATCGTCGGCCAGTTGGCGATACTCATCGCCAGAAAACACCAAGACGCATTGCTGCCCGAAGCTAGTCAGTTCTCGAGCTAGGTGGGTGGCGATGCCAAAGTCGTCCGCAAATATGAGCCACCGAGACGGCGCTAGGTCGCGCGGCGGTGTTTCCGGCGTAAGTTGCCAAACGGGTTCGCAGAGCCAGTTGCAAACTTGATCATCGGCGGCAGTAGCGCCGTTCGCAGCCTGCTGCGCTAAATTCATTTCATCTACTTGCGCAGAATCGAACCACACACGTTCATGTTCAAACGAGTAGGTTGGCAGCGGAAGTCGGTAACGCTCAGACGGCACTTCGATTTGTCGCCAGTCGAACGATTGGCCAGCAGCAAATAGAGTAGCGGCCGTTAGCCCAAGCGACGCCTGGATCTCATTGGGGTTACTTGGCCACTCCAGGACGCGCGGTCGCGGCAATTCATTCTGAAGGTTTGGTTCCGCGCCGATTGGCAGCAGAAAGTCGACTTCAATGTTTGAGATGTCGCTTTCAACGGAGCTGCTCTCAGCGCGCGCCGGATTTGATCGCCAAGCGCCGTTGTCATCGAGGATGGCGAAGGGAATGGTCAATGATTCTCGGTCGGTCGCCTCGGTGAGGTCCACCGCGCGGTTGTCCGCCACAGCCCGGACGATTTCGTGTGGTGAGGCGCCGGCGCAATACGCCGCGGCATAGACGCCTGCGCCTTGGCCGAGCAGCAATGTTGGCTCAATTCCCCAGCGACGCCACATCTCGAACAGCGCGATTTGACCGCACAAGAGATTAAGTTCTTGTTGCGACTTGGAGGGCGGACTATCCGAGTCATCGAGGAGCCAATCAAAGTCATTTGCACCGCTGACGGCAGCGATGCTTTGGCAGGCGGATTTGAGCGATTCGAGGTATTGAGGCTCAAACTGAGACAATGCAATCAAATTCTGGCGCAATTGTTCTGAGTGGTCTGGGAACACCATCGCGATGCGTGGCCCGCGACCTTGGTCAGCTTCGCCAAATTTCAGCGCAGCGCTCTCTGCAGAATCGGCAAAGGCTTTGAGGCGCTGACTGAGTTCGGCGCGACTGCTCGCTACGACCGCGAGTCGATACTTCAGGTCCACACGGCCGCTGTTGAGCGAATAGTTGACGTCCGCGATATCGCAGAGTGGGTTCTGGTCGAGCCAATTGCTCAATCTGGTCGCCAACTTGCGCAGCGATTCAGGTGTCGCGGCTGAAAGCGTCGTCACATGACTCGACCAGTGATCGACGGCCGATGCGGCATTCACGGTTGGTGGCGCAGCAATCACGGTATGCGCATTGGCGCCGCCAAGGCCGAACGAACTGACGGCGGCCAATCGCAATGGCGTGGCACTTGGCCAGGGGCGCAATTGGTCCGCGAAATAAAAGGGAGAATTCTCAAACTGAATTTGTGAATTGGGGGCAGAGAAATGCAGCGACGGCGGAATCTCTCCAAAGTGAACCGCCAACGCGGCACGCATCAATCCAGCTACGCCCGCAGCGGCCTCCAGGTGCCCCATATTGGTCTTAATCGTTCCGAGAGCGCAGGTGGCTTGGCGGCTGTTTCCAGCAAAGGCTTCTTGCAATGCCACGATTTCGATCGGATCGCCGAGCGGAGTTCCGGTGCCATGCGCCTCGACATAGCCGATGTCGCTGGCGGCAATTCCCGCGGTTCGGTGCGCTGCGGCAATGACTCGCGCTTGACTACGCGGATTGGGGGCGGACAGGCTCGCCTTCGAGTTGCCGTCGTTGTTGGTCGCCGTTCCGCGGATTGTCGCCCAAATGAAATCGCGGTCGCGAATCGCGTCGTTCAGACTCTTTAGCACCACAACGCCAACGCCTTCGCCGCGACCAAACCCGTCGGCGCGCATGTCGAACGCTTTGCATCGGCCATCGCGCGCGAGCACGCTTTCGTGCTCCAGGATTTCCTGTCCCAAGGGGTTAAGATTGATGTGAACGCCGCCTGCAATCGCCGCATCGCTCTCCCCAGTCAATAGGCTTTGGCAGGCAAGGTGAATAGCCACCAGCGAGGAGGAGCAGGCGGTGTCGACCGTCAGGCTGGGGCCTTCGAGATTGAGCAGGTACGAAATGCGGTTGGCGAGCATCGAGAGCGCGTTGCCCGTGCGCGTGTGCGGATCGCATTGATCGGTCGGCGAGGCCGCAAGCTTGGCGTAATCCATTGTGCTTGCGCCGATGAACACGCCGGTGCTTGTCACCGGCTCGCGCAAGCACGCGGCCTGTTCGAGCGCCTCCCAGGCGACCTCCAGCAGCAACCGCTGCTGCGGGTCCATCAGGCGAGCTTCGCGGAGCGACAATCGAAACAGCTTGTAGTCAAAGCCCGCGACGTCGCTTAAGAATCCTCCTCGGATTGCGGTCGAAATCTGTTGACCGGGAAAGCGGCGCTCCAGCGCTTCAGCACTTAGCTGTGTGACTGAGTCGATTCCGAGGCGTACGTTTCTCCAAAGGTCTAGTGGGCTATTGGCGCCAGGAAATCGGCATGCCATGCCAATGATTGCGATTTCGTCGCGCAATTCATGTTGTTGCTTGGACCTTGATGGGCGCGGGGTGGCCGCAGTGATCGGCGGTACGCTCGGCTCGACAACAGTTGCACCCCCCTCCGCGAGTTGTTGAGCGAGTTTTTGGATGGTGGGGAATTGAAAGAGCGTGGTGGGTGTGAATGGTCGTTGGAGCCGGTGTTCGAGACGTCGGGCGAGTTGCACGGCGAGGATCGAGTC
>JAIBBY010000103.1 GCA_019694455.1 Pirellulales bacterium | reverse complement strand
TTGCTCATCCGTGACTTCGACATCGTGTCGCTTGGCCATCAAAAGTCTCCTTTCGAAGGCACGTCCTAACCCAACTCCTTACACAGTGGAAGGTTAGTTTACGACGGTTTTGAAACGAGCTCTAGTCAATACGGCTATCAACTGATGCCGTTGCCGTACGCCGATGCGATGGCGCTCTTGGATCGCGAGATTCACGATTTTGTCATTCCGTCCTTCAGCTATAGCGTGTCCCCGCCCGGGCCGGCCGCGCCGCTGCACACCGTGGCCACGCCCATGATTCTGATCGCCAATACCGAGGTGTCGTCCGCCGCGGTCGAGCGACTGGCCGAGGTGTTGTTCGACGGCGATTTCGCCCGCATGGCCAACTTGCCGCCGGTCGATCCGCAGCGCGTTTTGCGGATGCACGATTTTCGCGTGCATCCGGGTATGCAATTTTACTTGCGACGCGGCCAGCCCGTGGTGAATGGCGAGTTCATGAGCAAGATGGAGGACATGCGCAGCTTTCTGGTTTCCGCGGCGGTCTCGCTTTTCTTGTTTCTGCGCTGGTATCAAGGTCGCCGGCTGAGCAAGTTTGAGGATTATTACGACGCCGTCACCGAAGTCGAAAGACAGGCCATCGCCCGCCAGGAGTCTGGCGAACTGACCCTGCCGCTCTGGGAGCAGCTTGGGCGTCAGCTCTATCGCGCCAAGGCTGACGTGCTAGACAAGCACGCCTCAGGCGCGCTGGAAGGAGGCGCGGAGCTTCAGTGCTTTCTGGCCCATGTAAATGACGTGCGCGCGTGCCTGGTGGCGCTGCGGCCAGACGACCCCTCGCGCTCGCGTGCGCAGGCTACCGAGACTTTGGAACAAACCGCCGCGACAAGCGACTGAGCGCAGTGAGATTCGCAAGCCGTCAACTGGCTTGCCGCCAAGTAGTCGCCGACCGCGCAGGAGATTTTCCCCAATGAGGGCCGCGCAGCACATGACCACTTGGCGCGACTTGCGGACCGATTCGCCCCACATGATGACCGTCCCAACTATGGGCGGCGATCGACTCCAGAATCTTCTCCGCGACGACCAACGCCGCGCGTCCCTGTTCGCCAGAGACTTGCGGCGCTCGACCACGTTGGATGCTGTCGGCGAAGTCCTCCAGCTCGGCGGTGATCTGGTCATGCGCCGGCGCTTGGAAGTGCTCGATCGGCAGCAAGTCGTCGAACAGGTGATCTTTCAGCCGTTCCACCTGTTCGCTGGTGAGCTGCGACACGTTGAACGTGCGTTCGATGATGGAGCGATGGGGTCGCACCATCGTTCCAGAGCGGCTCGCCAGATCGAGGCTCGCAAAGCCGCGCTCGCTCCACACCTGCACCTGTCGCTTGGCCTCATAACTGGCGCGCGACGCGCTCAGCGTCACCACGGCTCCATTGTCGAACGACAGGCGGGCGTTGGCGATGTCTTCCGCGTCGCCGAACACCGAGACGCCAACCGCCTCCACGTTCCGCAAGGGAGATCGCACCAGCGCCAGCGCCAGGTCGATGTCGTGAATCATCAAGTCGAGCACCACGCCAATGTCGGTCGAGCGGAATTTGAACGCGCTGGTGCGCACCGCCTCGATGTATTTGGGATCAAAGCACTCGGACTGCGCGTGCATGAACGCCGGGTTAAATCGCTCCACATGACCGACTTGCAACACCGCGCCATGGCGCCGCGCCAAGTCGATCAACTCATCGGCCTCGGCGATGCTGGCCGTGATCGGCTTTTCGATCAGCAAATGGATGCCATTGGCCAACAGTTGCGAGGCCACCTCGTGGTGTCGCCGTGTCGGTGTGGCGATCACCGCAGCGTCAACGCGCCCCAATATCTCTCCATAATGCACGCACGGCCAAATGCCATGCGCCTCGGCGACCGAGCGGCGATTGCCTTCCACCGGATCGACGACCGCCACCAATTGGAACGCCGGCAACGTGCTGAGCAACCGCGCGTGAATTCGGCCCAGATGCCCCGCGCCGACTACCGCCACCTTAAGCTGGTTCATGCCGCTCTCCGCAACTCGCGAGCGCGCCCGTGACGCCCCGTTTGTTGATATTCCACGAATTCCAACAGGTCAGTCACCGGCGATTGCAATTGCTCGTGCGCGCGCAGTATTTCGCGCGCATGCTCCAGGCCCACTTTGGCGCGGTACAGCAGGCGATGCGCGGTGGCCAAATTATGAATCGCCTCGGGCGAAAAGTGATTGCGCTTCAGCGCCACCACGTTGATGCACCTGGGCCGCGCGGGCGTGCCTTCGGCCAGCATGAACGGCGGAACATCGTGCAGCACCCGACTGAGCCCGCCGACAAAACTGTAGCTGCCAATGGTGGTGTAGTGATGCACCGCCACGGCGCCAGAAAGCGATGCGTGGCTATGGATGTGAACGTGCCCGCCCAGCAGCGTGCCGTTGGCGATCACGATATGGTCGCCCAGTTTGCAGTCGTGCGCCACGTGCGAGCACGCCATGAAGAAGTTGTGGTCGCCGATCGCGGTCAACCCATCCTCTTTCTCCGTGCCGCGATTGATTGTCACCGACTCGCGAATGATGTTGTAGTCGCCGATCGCGACCCGTGTCGGGCTGCCGGTGTAGCTGATGTCCTGCGGCTCGCCGCCGATCACCACGCCGGGATATATCTTGTTCTCGCGGCCGATCGTCACATGCCCCATCACGGTGACGTGATTGAGCAGTTGAGTGCCGCGGCCAATGCGCACATGGGGGCCAATAACGCAGAACGGGCCAATTTCGACGTCGTCGTCGATCTCGGCATGTGGATGTATCGACGAATTGTCGGCTACTTGAATTGCCATCGGACGCGCTCCTTCGCGACCGCCGGCCCGCCATGTCTGGCGAGCAAGGGTATTTCATAATGTGTGCGTCAAGCGGACCGTCTCCAGCCACCGCGCAGCTCCGCCTCGGTCAACAAGGCCTTGGCCATGTCGGCGTTCAGGCGGTGACCGCTGCGATACGCGGTGAACTCGCCCACAATGTCGCAGCCCGTCAACGCCAGATCGCCCACGACATCCAGCAATTTGTGTCGCGCGCATTCCTCGGGAAAGCGCAGTTCGTTTTCCAAGGGGCCTTCGTCGTCAAAGACCAACGCGTTTTGGTACGTGGTGCGCTTCGCCAGGCCTTGGCTGCGGAGCCATTCGGCCTCGGGTTGCAACAAGAACGTGCGGCTGCCGGCAATCTCTGCCCGAAAGGTCTCCGGCGTGAGCGTGGCGCGATAAATTTGCCGGCCGATGGGGCTGCTCAGGCCGTAATCCACGCGAAATCGAATATGGCAGCCGCGGTCAGCCGCTGGCCGCGCCTCGATCCAGGCGTCCTCATTGCCGATTCGCATCGGCTCACGCACCGCCAGCACCGGGCGCAGCGCGTCCTGCTCCACCACGCCCACGGAGTCCAGCGCCTGCACAAAGGCCAGGCTCGAACCGTCGCAACCCGGCATCTCGGGGGCATCAACCCACACCTCGCAGTTGTCGATGCGCAGGCCAGACAGAGCCGCCATGATGTGCTCGACCATCTCCACGCTGGCGCCGCGCGCCGTGAGCGTGGTGCGCCGTGGCGTCTCGATGCGATGGGCAATCGTCGCGGGGATTCGCCGCGCCGGTTGCAAATCGCCACGCACAAAGACGATTCCGGTGTTTACCGGCGCGGGTCGAAACTCAACCGCGACGTCTCGGCTGCTCCAAAATCCGAATCCCTCGACACGGGTCGAGTCGCTGAGCGTGCGTTGCGAACGAAGATGTTGATTCAAGGTGTCGGCTCGCGGCGAACAGATGATGCGACAAGAAGGACATTTGCGACAAGAATGTCGCTAACGATTGACAGGCGCCGATGGTCGCGGCAAAGGTTGACCTACGCGCGCCGGATGCCGGCTCTTGATTTGCGCGAGAATGTCCGGCGTGATGTCGACCGCTTGGTTGTAGTAGATCACCTGCTCGTTCATTTCCTTCATGATGTCTTCCGGATTGTCCGGATTGACTTGTTTGCCGGTGTACCGCAGCACCAAGACGATGCCGCGCTGGCTGCAGTAGGCTTCCACATCTTCCAGCACCTGCTGGTACGTGGAGAAGTACATCTTGCCTTCGTAGGTGATGAACTTTTGGTTCGCCTTCTTCACTTCGACTTGCAGCTTGGCGTCTTCTTGCGCGAGTTCCGATTCCAACTGGCCATATTCCGTGGTGCCAGGCTTGAATTCCTTGAGCTTTTCGGCCTTGGCCTTCAAGTTGTCGCGCATTTGGATGAGCTTCTTCTCTTCCATTTCCTTGGCGCGATCCATCTGCGCCTTTTGGTCTTGGAAGCTGGGATGATTCTCAAACAAATGCAGCAAATCGATCACTGCAACCGGAGAGGAAATGCGTGTCCCGGCGCTGGCCGGCTGAGGCGCCGACGCGCGGAAGTTCTGCGCCGGCGCGCCGACAGGCGCTTGTGCCGGAAAGGGACGGGTCTGCGGTTGGGCAAATGCTGATGCGGCCGAAAACAATAGGCCGCTGGCCACGAATGCGGCGCAACGAAGAGTGCGTGTCACCGGTAACGCTCCTGCTAGGTTTCCCGGACCATCCATGGACCGGTCGCAACGGCAACGCTTCGATCAAATCGCGAAGCGGCGGGCCAAAGCGGGCGGTATTGTGCCGAGAAGCAAGCGCTGGGTAAAGGGCAGAAAATCAGATGAAAATGCGTGGCCGGCGCCAGCGGAATTCGGGGCAATTGGGTGCAATGGCGGCGCGCCATTTTGACATTTACATGACGCAACCTTTGTTCCTATCTTCTGTGCCCCTCGATCCGCCAAAATCTTGTCGACCCGATGAGGAAACTGGACATGATCCGCGCTATTGCCTTGGCCGTTGCCTTGCTGTCGACAAGCCTGCTGCAAATGGTCACGGCCACCGATTTCAAGATCACCAGCCAGGTTTATGTCGCGGATCGTGAAGAGCCGGTGAGCCAGAACATTACGCTCTTTCGCGCTGGGCTGGTTTACGATTTTCTGTCTCTGCCCGAGAGCATCACAATCTTTGATGCGCGTCGCGGGTTGTTTGTGCTGCTCGACCCGGCTCGCCAGGTTCAAACCGAGATTCCCACGCGCGAAGTGGCCGCCTACAACGAAGAACTCAAACAGCATGCGCTGGCCCATAAAGACGCGCTCCTGCGCTTTCTGGCCGAGCCAAAATTTCAAGCCGCGACCCCGAAACGCGGTGTCCTTGAACTCACCAGCCCCAATATGACGTATCGTGTCTCCATTCGCGCCTGCAACGACGCCACGGCGCTGCGTCAGTATCAAGAATTCTCCGATTGGTACGCGCAGTTGAACACGGTGGTCAATCCTGGCTCGGCGCCCCCCTTCACTCGCATTGCCTTGAATCGCGCGTTATTCGAGCGGCATGTGCTGCCGATGCAGGTGGAGCTCACGATTGTGCCGGCTGCGGCGCCCGCTCCGCGTCGCGAGGTCAAGCTGCTGAGCAAGCATACAATCGCCTGGAAGATCTCCGGCGAAGACCTGCGACGCATTGACGAGGCAGGCCAGTTGCTTACAAGTCTCGCCAAAGTCTCGTTCGAGGAGTTTCAGCGCGGTCCTGAGCAGCAACCAACGCCTCAGGAAACACGCAAAACTCCGGAAGTGGCGCGGCAGCGCGGCGCCATCACCCGTTAACCGCCTGCTGGCCTCGCTCGGTCGCGGCGACTACGATGTTGAGCGTGCGTGTCCCACAGTTGGCGCGCCACTCGCCAGCGATTTCCACACATTGCCTCGGCAATGGCTGCCCGGGTCTCCTTGGGCTCACGTCATCGTATAGGACCCCGACATGATGCGTTCGATTTGGTTGCTTGCACTCGCCGCGTCGATTTCCCTTGCGTCGTCCGGCGTGCTGGCCACCCAGTTTGAGTTGAAAGAAGGTCCCGACGGCGTCGAGGTCCTGCTCGACGGCAAACTTTTCACTCGCTACGTCAAGCAATCCGCGGGCAGGCCGATTTTGTTTCCAATCATCGGCCCAAGCGGCAAGCCGATGACCCGCGACATTGAGGGCGAAGTCAAGGACCATCCGCATCATCGTTCGCTGTGGTTTACGCATGGCGACGTGAATGGCGTCGATTTTTGGAGCCTGGGCAAGGGAAAGACCGAGCATCGCGAATTTCGAAAGATTGCCGGCGGCGACAAGGGCGTAATTACTGCGGTTGTCGATTGGATCGCCCCCGATGGGAAAAAGGTCTTGGAGGACGAGCGCACCTATATCTTTTCCGCGGACGGAGATGCGCGGCTGATCGACGTTTTCTTCACGCTCAAGGCCACTGATGGGCCGGTGAAGTTTGGCGACACTAAGGAAGGAACCTTTGGAATTCGCGTGCCCAATTTCGTTGCTCTCAATGCTCGACAAGGGGGGCATATCGTCACCAGCGAGGGATTAGAAGATCGCCGTGCCTGGGGCAAACCTGCCAAGTGGGTTGATTACCACGGCCCCGTCGACGGAGAAACGCTGGGTATTGCCATTCTCAATCATCCGGACAGCTTCAACTTTCCATGTCGCTGGCATGTGCGCGACTACGGGCTCTTTGCCGCGAATCCTTTCGGCAAGAAAGATTTTCCCCGCGTGGAAGGAACCGGCGGCGAGCACAATCTGGCGTCTGGCGAATCGCTCAAGCTGGGATATCGCGTTGTGCTGCACCAGGGAACCGACCGCGATGCGAAAATCGCGGAGCGCTTCAGCGCGTTCGAAAAGGCGCCGTTCGAGCCGGCGAACTAGCGGCGATAAAATTTCGCATCCATCAAATCTTCACTAGCTCGACTAGATTGCCGATAGCTTCTAGTGTCAGGGCAATGTAGCGAAGCTAGCCGCACAGCTTCCTACCCTGCGGCCAAGGATTGGCAACCATTTCACTCTGAAGGGAGTCGTCTTCAGCCGCTGGCTGTCTGCGAGCAGTCGAGTTCAACGCGTCCGGGACAAAAACCGGGGCGCGGTCCGCCTCGCGCTGCGTTTGGGCTTCGTTGCTCTTGGCGTCCGATTTCCGCGAAATTTCCTCCGTCCGATTAGAGGTTGACTGTTGCGCGGAAGTCATGTATACATTCATACACTACATCATACAGGGAGGTGAGCCATGCTGGTGCTATCCAGGAGAGAGAACGAGTGTATTAAGGTGGGCGATTCGATTGTCGTCACGGTCGTTCGCGTCAGCGGCGACAAGGTGCGACTAGGGATCGAGGCGCCCGCCAACGTGGTGGTTCTGCGAGGTGAATTGCAACCGCACGCCGTCAATATGGAAGTGATGATCACGGCAGCCGCCGGATAAGTCGGTTGCTCCCGACCAAAATTCAGGCGCGCCGCCGGTTTTTTCCGGCGGCGCGCCTGAGTCATGACATAAAGTCATTCGTCAGAATCTCTTTCGGGCCTTGCGTCCCCCTGGCGATTGACTTGCTGACACGCCGCATTTCTTTGACAAGTAGCTGGCACTTGGCTAAGCTCGACCGCACGTAAGTA
>JAIBBY010000102.1 GCA_019694455.1 Pirellulales bacterium | reverse complement strand
CGCCATGTTGTTCCAACAGGTGAGGCGGAACGCCGAGCGCGGACTCGATTGCGGCGGCGCTGGTTACGACAACGCCCCCCAGGAATCGCTGTTGCGGTTGGTCCAGGCTGCTGAGTTCCTGGGCGATCAGACCGCCAGTGCCCCACTCGGCGCTGGCGAGCGTCAATTGTTTCTCGGCCAGCAGGCGATGGACGGCGTGTTCGAGTTCGTCTTCTTCCTCGCCATAGACGATGTCACCGAGACATTCGTGGATGGTGGCAATGGTGGGCGCCATGGCGGCCAGGCAGTCGTCTGGAGAGGCGCCGGCCGCCGTAATGCGCAGCGTGATGACGGCGCCGCTGACGGTGATGCCGACCGATGGGTCGCGCCCGCGGCGGATGATGTCGGGGAGCATCTGTTCGAGGTGGCTCTCGCCGACGCCAAAACACTTGATGCGGCGGTGACGAATGACTCGGCTGGCGCCGACCAGGGCGGCGATGGCGGGTTCGACGGTGGCGCGCCACATCTCCATCATTTCGGCCGGCACGCCGGGCAGCGCGAAAATGCGACTTGGGCCGCGCCCGGTTCGCGCGATATCCATATCGATGCCGGGCGCCGTGCCGTTGGGGTTGGGGATGACGCGGCTACCTTCGGGAAAAAGCGCCTGCACCTGGTTCTTTTCCGGCATGTCGCGGCCGAAGCGGGCGAAGAGCGCGCGGATGTATTCGAGCACTTCCTGGTTCAGCACCAACGGGCGCCCCGCCATAGCGGCGATCGCGTCGCGCGTGAGATCGTCCGCCGTTGGCCCCAGCCCGCCAGTGGCGACGATGACATCGGCGCGCTCGGCGGCGGTTTGAAAGACTCGAACATTGGCGTCCAGATCGTCGGCGACGGTGGAGTGATACAGGACGCGCACACCGAGTTCGCCGAGGCGCTCGCTCAACCATTGGCTGTTGGTGTCGAGCCGTTGGCCGCTAGTCAACTCGTCGCCGATCGATATCACTTCGGCCTGCATGATGCGCCTCGGGTGCTGGGGTAGCCGCGCTTGATGACTCACGGCCTGGAGCAGGTTTATCATGGTAGCCGGTTGTGGGCCTTGGTACAGGCATCGTGCGCCAAGGTCGCGGAATCGCAAGGAGATGGCGCGAATGATTGGTCGGGCTGGCGTGCTCTGGCGGTTGGGCGTTTGTTTGCTGGGCCTTTGCTTTTTTGGCTCGGTGGCCAATGGCGGACAGACAAAGCCGAAGCTGCGCGTGCTGGCGCTGGGGGGCTCTGGCGGCAGCCATCGCACGGCCGAGATGATCCGTCTGGCGTCGCCCCGCTTGGCGAGCGCCGGCGTGGCGCTCACCTACTCGGAGGACGTGGCCAGCACGCTTGGCGACGAATCGCTGGCCCATTGCGATTGCCTGTTCATTTATAAGGACGACGGCGAGTTGCCGCCCGAGGCGGAGCGGTCGCTGCTCGCTTATCTGCGGCAAGGGGGCGGGTTAGTGGCGGTCCATTGCGCTTCGCACGCGTTTCGCAATAGCGACGCCTACACGCGCCTGATTGGCGGAAGGTTTCATCATCATGGGACGGGGGAGTTCCGGTCGGTCGTCGTCGACGCTCAGCATGCAATTACGCAAGGTTGGCGGAACTTTTCAACCTGGGACGAAACGTACGTTCACGATCAGCTTGCCAATGACAATCGTGTGCTGGCGGTGCGCGCGGAGGATGGCGGATACGAGCCGTACGCGTGGGTGCGCGGGCTTGGTCGGGGAAGGATCTTCTACACGGCGCTGGGGCACGACGAGCGCACCTGGGGCCAGCCTGAGTTCACCGATTTACTGGCGCGCGCAGCACGTTGGGCCGCGGCAGCGGCCGACGAAGCGCCGGCGGCGGAGGAGTTGTCGGTGGAGCAGTACACGCATCGCGCGTTGACCACCGAACCGCCCCAGCCACTCGCGCCCGAAGACTCGATGCGGCGCATGCACCTGCCCGAGGGATTCGCAGTGCGTTTATTCGCCACCGAGCCGGACATCGTTAAGCCGCTCACCATGGCCGAGGATGAACGCGGAAGAGTATGGGTGGTCGAGAGTGTGGACTATCCAAACGACGTGCTGGAACCATTTGCCGGGCATGATCGCATCAAGATTTGCGAGGACACCGATGGCGACGGGCGCGCCGACCGATTCACGGTGTTTGCCGACGGGTTGAATATTCCGACGTCGCTATTACCGTATCGCGACGGGGTGCTGGTCGCACTGGCGCCGCACATTGTTCATCTGCGCGACACCGATGGCGACCTGGTCGCCGATCGGCGTGATGTGCTGTACACCGGCTTTGGCAAGATGGACACGCATGCGGTACACAGCAATTTTCGCTGGGGAATGGATAACTGGGTGTGGGCCACGGTGGGCTACAGTGGCGGCGAGGTGACCGCCGGCGGCGAAACGCACCGCTTCAAACAGGGGGTGATTCGATTCAAGCCCGATGGCTCCAAGCTGGAGGTGCTCACCAGCACCAGCAACAACACCTGGGGATTGGGTTTTCGAGAAACGGGGGAGGTGTTTGTATCGACCGCCAACAATCAGCACTCGGTGCATCTGGCGATTCCGAACCGCTACTTTGAGCAGGTGCGCGGCTGGCACGGCATGGGTTGGGCGGAGATCGAAGACCATAAGCAGATGCACCCCGTTGGGCACGACCTGCGGCAGGTCGATTCGTATGGCGGTTACACGGCCGCTGCCGGACAGACGATATACACGGCGGCGCAGTTTCCGCCAGCGTATCGTGATCGCGCAGCGCTGGTTTGCGAGCCGACCGGCCACCTGGTGCATATCGATTGGCTGACGCCGCGCGGCAGCGGCTATGTGGCGAGGGATGGATTCAACCTGCTGGCGAGCGACGATCCGTGGACGGCGCCGATCGAAACGCAGATGGCGCTCGATGGATCGGTGTGGATGATCGATTGGTACAACTACATTGTGCGGCACAACCCGACGCCGCCAGGATTTGAAACTGGCGCCGGTAACGCCTATATCACGCCGCAGCGCGACAAATCGCACGGGCGCATTTATCGCATCCATTATGGCGATGCGCCGCCAGCGGCGGCCGGGCTGGCGAGCGACAATGTCGCCGGGCTCATCGCAGCGCTGGCTAGCGACAACATGGCGGCGCGATTGCACGCCCAGCGATTGCTGTACGAACGTGGAAAGACAGACATCGCGGCTCAATGGACGCAATTGGTCGCGGCCGATGGCGTGGCGGCGCCACACGCGTTGGGACTGCTGACCGGGCTGGAAGTCGAACGGCGTGAATGGAGTCAGGCGCTGGATGCCGCGCTACGGTCGAAGAAGACGAGCGTACGGATGGCGGCGCTCGCGGCGCTAGCGCGCGACGCAACGTGTGTGGAGCGATTGTTGGCCTCGGGAGCACTTGATGCCGAACAGCCAACAGTTTGCCTGGCCGCGCTATTGACCTTGGCCGAGATGCCGGCCTCGGACGACGCGGCGCGGGCGTTGGCCGGCTTATTGCGTCATGACGCAGTGGCCAAGGACCGCTGGCTGCCGACGGCGGCCATTGCCGCGGCTGCCCGTTGTGATCTGGCGTTCTTGTTAGCCGCCGCTGTTCGGGACAAGACCGCAGCGCCGCCGGCATTGGCGGAGGCCGTTCGAGTGGTCAGTCGGCACTGGGCCGCCGGCGACGATCACGCAAGGATCGGCGAACTAGTTGTTGCGCTGTCGTCGAGCGAACCAGCAATCGCGGGGGCGGCAATCGGCGGCCTGGCTGGTGGTTGGAGTGGCCGCGAGGCAGTTGAGTTGAACGAGGAGCAACTTGGCGCGTTGAATCGACTGATGGGACTCGTCGACGTGGAAGGCCAGCTCACGTTGGCGAAATTGACCCAGCAATGGGGGATCGGCGACGCGTTCGCCGAGCAAGTGCGGCAGGTCGAAGCGAAGCTAGTCGAGCAGGCCGCCGACGCCGAGCGGGATGACGACAAGCGGATTGAGGCGGTGCGACAATTGGTCGCGATGGCGCGCCATGATGAAGCGCTACGACGGCTGACGGACTTGATTACGCCGCGATCGTCGCCTGCGCTGGTGGCTGGCATACTGGACGCGCTGGCGACCAGTTCGCGCGCGGAGATTGGCGAACTGTTAATTGAATGCTGGCCACGGCTGACGCCCACCAGTCGCACGCAGGCAGTCGCCACGCTCCTGCGGCGCAGCTCATGGACGGCGCGGTTGCTCGACGCCGTAGCCCGCGGCACGGTTTCGGCCGACGACCTGAGCGCCGACCAATGGCAGAACCTGGTGCATCATCCCGAGGCCGCGCTCGCCCAGCGAGCGAAGAAGCTATCGGCCGGCAACAACCGGTTACCGTCGGAAGACCGCCAGCGCGTGCTCAGCGAGTTGTTGCCCATCGCCGAGCGGCGCGGCGATGTGACGCGCGGCAAATTGGTGTTCGAGCAGAACTGCGCCAAGTGCCATCGGCACGGCGACCTGGGCGAACGAATTGGACCCGACTTGACTGGCATGGCTGTACGTCCACGAGCCGAGATATTGACCGATGTCCTCGACCCCAATCGATCGGTGGAAGGTAATTTTCGGCAGTACGTGGTCACCACGACCGATGGCCTGATCCTCACGGGACTGTTGCTCGCGGAGACCAAGACCTCGGTTGAATTGCTCGATAGCCAAGCAAAGCGGCATGTGGTGCAGCGCGACGAAATCGACGAGTTCGCGGCTTCGCCGTTGTCGGTGATGCCCGAGGGGTTCGAGAAGTTGCCAGCGGACGATTTGGCGGCGCTACTCGAATTCTTGAGCGTGAAGGGGCGGTTTGTGCCGCTGTCGATCGCCAAAGCGGCGACCGCGATCAGCACGCGCGGCATGTTCTACAGCCGAGAGGCTGACGCCGAGCGATTGGTGTTCGACGATTGGGGAACGAAGCGGGTCGACGAGGCGCCGTTTCAGCTTGTCGATCCTCAGGGGGATCGCACGGAAAATATCATTCTGTTGTATTCGCCGGCTAGCGAGATGTGTCGGCGCCTGCCGACTTCCGTGACGCTGGATTGCAACACCGCGGCCACCAAGATTCACCTGCTGTCAGGCGTGAGCGGTTGGGGATACCCGGTCGGCATGAAGGGGAGCGTGAGCCTGATCGTGCGATTGCACTACGCGGACGGCTCAACCGAGGATCACGAACTGAAAAATGGCGAACACTTCGCCGACTACATTCGGGTGGTGGATGTGCCGAAGTCGCAACTGGCGTTCAAGCTGCGCGAGCAGCAGATTCGCTACTTGGCCGTTGCGCCGGCGCGGCCCAAGGAAACCATCGCCAAGATTGAGTTCGTGAAGGGGCCGGATCAATCGGCGCCGGTGGTGATGGCGGTGACGGTGGAGCGGGACGAGAATTAGCGCCTGCAAACAATATACTCTTAACCGGCTCAATTGCCGGGGAATTGAGCCGGCGCTGAGGAGTTGGCAGCTTCCCAGTAGGGAAAAATCTCCTGGATCGGAGCGATTGTTACCAATGACAGGTCACCGCCCAAAAGCTCGTAATAGCGAGCGCGGGTAACTGCTCGGCAAAGCCCCTCAAAATCGACGATCAATCGATATGCCTCGGCGCGATCAGTCAACAAAGCAGGCGGGTTGGTCTTGCGGAGGTCATACATCGTGTCGCGATAGCTCGGATGTGAGTCGAGCAATCCTGCGCGTTCCGTGGTTAATCGTTCCTTGAGGGCCGTAATGTGATCCGCGGACAGGTCCGCGACGCAGATACGGAATAGCTCTGGCAAATTGTCCGGGAGCGTACGTCGTTCCAGAGATTGCGACAAGGACCGATCCACGCTGCGCTGCGCCATAGCTCCCTTGTTGAGCCAAAGCATTGTTTCTGCAAAGGCAACGGAGCCGACAAGCATGGCTTGTCGGCGATAGGCATAGCGCTCCATCTGTCTGGAGACGGCGGCAACCATTAATTCGGCAATAGAATGCAACGTTACAAGCAACGCTTGAGCTAGCCCCAAACCCATGGCGATGACGGCGCGAACGAAGCGTTCGATACGCCATTGCGCCCTTAGCACGGATTGCAACGTGACGTCGTTGCGCTGTTCGGCGACAAAGCGCACCCAATTCGAAAGCCACCTTCCGAGCACGGTGAGTCGAAATGATTGCCGCTGGTCAAAGTGCGTCATCTCGTGGGCGATGATACCCGCGATCTGAGTTGTCGATAGATTACGAAGCAACGGCAAACCGATGGTCAGCACCATCTGTTTTTGCCGGATCACGTCGCTCAGTCGGTGGCCGAACGAAGCCGACGCGTTGAGCTCGCAATCAAACTTTAAGTGAGTTGGCATTGGGCTGCCCTGCGCAAGGCTGATTTCGCGCGCGATCGCTTCGATGAGGGGATATCGACGGATCGGAAAGATTGGAAACACATCTGGCGACGCGCGATAGAAAAGCCAGGGAATCGGCCGCAGCAAGAACAGCACGACAACGCAACCGGCGGCGAACAGCGCGATGTCCAACACGCTGAACGCCCCCAATTGCGACGTGCCGAGCCGAATCAAGAGGAAGGCAGCGGCCCCGACAATCGCTAGATAGCCGATAGGCAGCGCCAGTAGGGTAAGAGTCGCCAGCATCACGGCGAGTCGATAGCCATTTGAGATCTTGCGATCGGGTGTCGACTTGGCGAGCGCGGCGCGAAGTTCTTTAGTGAAGCTAGCGAGATCGAAAGGCGCTTCGAATTGTTGGGGAGCGGCGACAGAGACCTTTGGAATGACGAGTCGCGAATGACAACCGCCGCACTTGGCAGTTCGACCTGCCAATTCTTCGCGGACACGAAAGCTGCGACCACATTCCGTACACTGAACGAGGATTGGCATTCGTCTGTCCCTGTAGCACGAGTTACTTACTCCGCGTCGAGTTCGCTTGACTCGCCGCAATTGTCGTCGTCACCGTTCGCGGCAGGAACAGCTTCACTTTCTTGCGGAAAATATCGTTCGACAATCTGGTGGAAGGCCTGCGCGTCGGCGGCTTTGGAGACATAGGTGCGAAACTCGCGCGCGCCGGGGCGCCCTTGCGCGTAGCAGCAGGCGTACTTGCGCATCAGGATGGTCCCTTTTTCGACGCCGAAGCGGCGGACCACCAGATCGTAGTGTGTCAGAAGCAGGGCGCGCTCCTCGGCCAAGGTGGGGTCGGCGGCGATTGGTTCGCCGCGCAGGGCCGACTGCACTTGGCGAAACAGCCACGGTTTGGCGAGCGCCGCGCGGGCGATCATGACGCCATCGACCGGGTAACGGCGAAACACCTGCAGCACCGCTTCAACCGAAGCCAGATCGCCGTTGCCGATCAAGGGGATGCGTTTGAGATAGGGCTTGATCTCGGCAATCCGTTCCCAGTCGGCCGTGCCCTTGAAGTAGTCTTGGGCGGTGCGGCCGTGGACGGTGAGCGCGGCGCCGCCGGCCCCTTCGACCACTTGCGCCACGTCGATGGCGTTGATGCGATCGCGCGTGCAGCCCAGCCGAATCTTGGCGGTGACCGGCGTGGGGGCGCAGGCCTGGGCCACTCGCGCCACGATCGCCGCGACCCGATCAGGATGCTTGAGCAGATACGATCCGCTGTGCGCTTTTTCGGTGACTTGCTTCACAGGGCAGCCGAAGTTGATGTCGACCACGCTGACGCGAAACTCGTGCGCGAGTTTGGCGCCGACCTCGGCGAGAATCGCCGGGTCGTTGTCCCAGATCTGCACGGCCAACGGTCGCGGTTCGTCGGCCACGCCCCACAGGCG
>JAIBBY010000101.1 GCA_019694455.1 Pirellulales bacterium | reverse complement strand
TGGGCGACGCAATGGCCGTTGACCTCAACATCCAACGGGCCGTCGCAGGCCTTGTCAAAGTGAATGATCGAGCCGGCCACAAGCTCCAGGACTTGTTGCACCGATTGACGCTTGGCCGCGAGCGTCACGCTGACCGGCACAGGGATGCGCAGCAAGCTGCGCGTGTACGAGGGGAGTTGTCCCTCATCCGCGGCAACGCGACGCGACGCGGGCGGCGCGGTGGATGCGTGAGCCGGCGCTGGGCTTTTGGTGCTGGTCGCGGCCGGCATCGACAATAAACTCCGTGGATTTTGTAGCGGCCAAATGAGGCTGAGCGCGCCTTGGCGCCCCTGATCGGCGCTGAGGGTCATGCTCACGCACGCCGCGTTGGACGCCGGCGCCGCCGCTGCTAGCGCGGCTGAGATCGAAGGCACGCGCACCGCGCGATATTCGCCCGCCACGATCGAATCGGGCAAGATCAGCAGGCTAAGCTCTTGCGCCAGGGTGGCCAATTTGCTTTTGCCAGTCGCATCGGGCGCAGCGCACCAGGGTGGGGTCAAGCCGGTTGATTCGGGAAGCACCGCGACAATCGCCGCGGAGCCAACGCCAATGGTCACCAACAGACCGGGGCCATCGAACCCCTCGGACTGCGACGCGCGATCCCACGCGCCACCTGGCTCCAGCGATGCTTCGATCTGCGCGTCGAGCGCGCGGCTCAGCGCTTGCGCAATCTCGCTGGCGCCGGCCTGGCAGGCGCTTGTCAGGTCGTCGATCTGTTCTGGTCCGAGGGTTTTCATACCGCTCGCAGGGGGAATAGGTGCGACGCTGGCGCTCGATCGCCAACGTGTCCCTAATTATCAGCCGATTGGGCCCGCAAACTTTACCCTGACCACGCGGTTGCCAACTGCTGGCAACGATTTGCGCAGTTTAGGCGGCTGAGGAAGTCGTTTTCTGACTCGTTTGCCTCGGGGCGATATAATGAATCAAGCGGGCAGCTTTGCACGCCGTTGACCATCCCGCCTTCGCAAACGCGAATTGAGTTTCATGGCCACCGCAGCGCACCCATCTAGCGTTCCCTTCTCTGATTACAAAGGCCTCGATAAATCGCTATTGAGCGAGCGCATCGAGCAGGCCCGGCGCGAGTTGGGATCGAAGCTATTGATCCTGGGGCATCACTACCAGCAAGACGAGGTAATTGCGCTGTCTGACCTGCGGGGCGACAGCTACCAGTTGAGCCAGATGGCGGCCAGCAACAGCGATTGCCGCGCGATTTTCTTTTGCGGCGTCCATTTCATGGCGGAAACGGCCGACGTGCTGGCCAACCGGCCAGAGAAGTTGGCCGAGCGGCACGGCCAGCGGGTGACGGTGGTGCTGCCCGACTTGGCGGCTGGCTGCTCGATGGCCGACATGGCGATGATCGAACAGGTGGAAACGTGCTGGCAAGAGTTGGGGGAGGTGATCGACACCCACGACATTACCCCGGTGACGTATATCAATTCGGCGGCCAGCCTCAAGGCGTTTTGCGGTCAGCATGGCGGCATTGTCTGCACGTCGAGCAATGCCAAGGCGGTGCTCGAGTGGTCGTTTGCGCGGACCAAGCGAGTGCTGTTCTTTCCGGATCAGCATTTGGGACGCAACACGGCCCGCGCGATGGGGGTGCCGCTCGAACAAATGCCGGTGTGGGACCCGCACCAAGAACTAGGCGGCAACACCGAGGCGGCGCTGGCCAACAGCAAGGTGCTGCTCTGGAAGGGGCATTGCAGCGTACACCAGATGTTCAGCGCCGAGCATGTAGCGCAGTTCCGCGACCGCTACCCAGGCATCAAGATTCTTGTCCATCCCGAGTGCATGATGGAGGTGGTCGATCAGGCGGATGTGATCGGCTCGACGGGCAAGATCATTCGCGAGGTGGAGCAGGCGCCCGCCGGAACCCAATGGGCGATTGGCACGGAACTGCACTTGGTGAATCGCCTCAAGCAGGAACACCCGGAGCAGCAGATTCACTTTTTGTCGCCCGTGGTCTGCATGTGCGCCACGATGTATCGCATCGACCTGGCGCACCTGTGCTGGTCGCTGGAGAATTATCTGGCGGGGACACCGGTGAATGTGGTGCGCGTGACGACGAAACATCGCGCTGGGCGCTGGTGGCGCTGACGCGGATGCTGGAAGTGAAGTAGCGGCTACTGGGGCGATTCGGCGACTGGCTCTTCGGCAGCGGCCGGTTCGTCTGCCGGGGGCGCATCTTCCGCCGGAGTTTCGTCGACGGGAGCGGATTCATCGGCCGGCGCGGCATCTTCAGCCGGCATGGCGTCGGCAGGGGCCTCGTCGATCGGCAATGCCGGCTCGGCATTGGGGTCTGCGACCAGATCGATTGGATCGCCCTCGCTCGGCCTGACGATCAATCGGGCGATTACCCACTGGTCTCCTTCGCGGACGACGAGCGCCTCGACGGTTCCTTTGTTCTTTGGCCCCGAGATCCACGAGAAGAGATTGAAGGGGCCCAGATTGGGATCGCCGCCGCCAAACACAAAGGACTCATCGATTGGCTCGCCCAGGGCCTCGATCACCCGCGCATCGCCGCGAATCGCCTCCAATACCAGTCCATGCGCTTTCGAGTTCTTGGCCATCGACTGCATGAAGTAAAAAACGCCGCCGCAAGGGACACAGCACAACAGCACCGGGCTGAGGATGAGCAGGGGCAAGAACCAAAACCGATTGCGCTGCCACCAACTGCGCTTGGCCGGGGACGACAAGGGGGGCACCGGAGTGGGCTGGTCAGAGAACGACATCGGATCGCCTTGGTTGGCGGCAAAGAAATTGGTAAGCGTGCACACAAGATACGCCGCATGGCGCGAATCGTGAAGCGTTTAGCCAGATTTTGCCGCCGTCGAGAATAGCGGGTCGGGCGCCAAGCGCACGGTGAGCGACCCGCCGTGAGGGGGTTGGGCAACTAACCCTTGGCGTCGACCTTGCGGCAGTAGGCAATGCGGTCGGCGGTCGTTTTGGGAAGCGCGCCCTCGGCAGCCGGGGCGGGTTTGGCCGCTGCTGCGGGCGCGGGCGCTTCGGCCGTGGCGGCAGCCGGCGCCGGCGCTGCGGCTTTTGGCTCCGCAGGTTTTGGCGCGGCGGCCTTGGGTTCGGCAGGGGCGGCCTTGCCACGGGCGGCCGCCAAGATATCTGCGGTCGAGGGTTTTTTGCCGGCCGCAGGGGTGGCCGGTTTGGCAGCGGCTTCGGCCTTGGGAGCGGCCGGAGCCTTGGCAGTGGCTGGCGCGGCGGCCTTTCCTCGCGCGGCGGCCAGGATGTCTGCTGTGCTCGCCTTCTTGGCGAGGGCCGCACTGGTGGCCGGGGCAGCCGACTTGCCACGCGCGGCGGCAAGGATATCGGCGGTGGAGCTTTTCTTGGGCGCCTCGGCCGGCTTAGCCGCCGGGGCAGCGGCCGCCTTGGGGGCCGCTCGTTCCTTGGGCTCGGCGGCCTTGGGCAGCGGCGCGTCGACGACCTTCAAAAAGTCGAGCGCGATGTCGTACCAGGCGATGTTCAGGTTGCCGTCGAACTCGACCAGCGCCCGGCCGTTCATATTCACGGTACGCACCACGCCGGTCAGTCCGCGAAAGCGGGTCAGTTCGGGGCGCGAAGTGTCGGCCACCACGTATTTGTCTGTCCAGTCGCGCTTTAGCTTCTCGATGTGATCGAAGATCATGCCGAAACCATGCTCCGCGGATGACTGGCGATTGAGTGAAAGGCGGGTCGCCTTCCAGGCGTGGAAACCAATATTTTGCGGCGTTTGGGACTGGAAATCAAGGCGTGATCTTGCGGTCCGAAACGCCCGATTCGCCAGCTAGCGCCCTGGCGGCGACTGGCGTGTCGCGCCGCGGCAGCGCCTGTTGCGCGGCTTGTGCCCGGCGGCAGACGGGCGCTAGAAGGAGCGTCTTCGGTCGGTTGCCGAACTTGCTACCCAACCGATAGGCTGTGCATTAAATCGAGGGGGATGAGCAGACACGTGAAACGCGAAGTGGTGATAGCGACCTGCACGGCCTTGGCCGCTACGGCTCTGTTGGCGGCGCTGGTGCTGATTGGCTCGCGACGGTTGTCGCATTTCGACGCGGCGCTGGTGGGCTACACGTTTGCCACGCTGTTTGCGATGTTCGGCATCGCCTATCGCTACACGATTTGGTTGCAGCGTCCGCCCACCTGGTTGTACTTCAAGCGCGGCTGGCAGTTGTTTCTCGATCCGCGTCATCTGTCCAGCAATCTGCTGTCGTGGCTCAAGCGCTTGGTGAACGCGTTTGTCTTTAACCGCTTTATCTGGCGGCGCAGCGCGACGCGCGGGGCGGCGCACTGGCTGATTATGTGGGGCTGCATCCTGGCGTCGGCCATCACGTTTCCGTTGGTGTACGGTTGGATTCACTTTGCGGTCGACGGCCACGACTTTGAGCGCTACCGCGTGGTGGTGTTCGGCTTTGAAACGTTCGCCTTCACCATCGAATCGCTGGTGGGGGCCTTGATACTGCATGGGCTGGTCTGGGCGTCGCTGTTGGTGATCGCCGGCGTGATGCTGGCGATGCGGCGGCGCATGCGCGACCGCGATGCGGCCGCCATGCAGAGTTTTGGCGAGGACATTTTGCCGCTCGTCTTGCTGTTCGCAATCAGCGTGACCGGCTTGATGCTGGTGGTCAGTTACGAGTGGATGCACGGTTACGCCTACGAGTTTTTGGCGATCCTGCATGCGGCGGTGGTGATTGTGACGCTGGTGTGGCTGCCGTTTGGCAAGTTCTTTCACATCTTTCAGCGGCCGGCGCAATTGGGGGTGTCGTTCTACAAAGACGCCGGCGCTCGCGGCGCGCAGGCGCGCTGCGCTCGCTGCGGTGTGGAATACGCTTCGCAGTTGCACATTGAGGATTTGATCGTCGTCGAGCGGCAGTTGGGTTTTCGCTATGAGACGCCGGGGCGGCCGATCGACCATTATCAACGCATCTGCCCTCGTTGCCGCCGGCTGTTGCCCGCCTTGACTCAAGGGCGGATGTGGCAAGCGGAGCGCGCGGCAACGGACCTTCGCGCGACAGGGGGCGCCGAGTAGACCATGACGCAGCGACCCACCAGCGAGCAGCTATTCGACAGTTTTGGCCCGCACCTGGCGTATTCCAGCGGCCCGCGACTCGATCGCGGCGTCGAGCCGGACAAACTAGTGAAGACGCACTGTTGTTTTTGCGGACAGCAATGCGGTATTCAGCTTAAGGTCAAGAACAACGAGGTGATTGGCTTTGAGCCGTGGATGGAGTTTCCGTTCAACCGCGGCATGCTCTGTCCGAAAGGGGTGAAGCGCTATCTGCAAGGCTCGCATCCCGATCGGCTGCTGCACGCCTACCGGCGCGACGCATCGGCCGCGAGCGGCTTCAGTCCCGTGCCATACGACGAGGCGATTCGGCTGGTGGCCGACAACATCGGCCGCATCCAGGCCGCGCATGGCCCAGCGGCGATGGGCGTGCTCAGCGGCGCCAGCCTGACCACTGAAAAAGCGTATCTGATGGGCAAGTTTGCCCGCATGTGCCTCAAGACGCCATACATCGATTACAACGGCCGGCTCTGCATGGTGAGCGCCGGGGTGGGCAACAAGAAGGCGTTTGGCGTCGATCGGGCGGCAAACCCCTGGTCCGACATACCAGCGGCGGACGTGGTATGGATCAGCGGCGCGAACGTAGCGGAGTGCGCCCCGATCACCACCAGTTACGTGTGGCAGGCGCGCGAGCATGGCGCCAAGATCATCGTGGTCGATCCGCGCATCACGCCGCTGGCGCGGACCTGCGATCTGTTTTTGCCGATCAAACCGGGGCGCGATGTGGCGCTGTTCAACGGCGTGTTGCAGTTGATGATCGAGCACGACTGGCTCGACCACGAGTTTATCGAGGCCCATACGGTGGGCTTTGAGGCGGTGGCCGAGCAGGTGCGGCAATGGACTCCGCAGCGCACCGCCGAGGTAACCGGCATCGCCGAGAAGTCGATTCGTCAGGCCGCAGAGTGGTGGGGAACCGCCGGCAGCAGTTTTCTGATGCACGCGCGCGGCATCGAGCATCACAGTCATGGGGTGCAGAATGTGCTGGGCGCGATCAACCTGGTGCTCGCCTCGGGACGCATTGGCCGACCGGGTTGCGGCTACGCCACCATCACCGGTCAGGCCAATGGGCAAGGCGGACGCGAGCATGGCCAAAAGTGCGATCAGTTGCCCGGCGGGCGCGATCTGGCCAATCCCGAACATCGCGCGCAGGTGGCTCGCATCTGGGGGATCGATCCCAGCGAGTTGCCGCAGCCAGGCGTCGACGCCTTGGAAATCTTCCGCAAGATCGACCAGGGAGAGATTCGGGGCCTGCTGTCGATCTGCTTCAATCCGGTGGTGTCGCTGCCCGACAATCAGTTCATCAAACGGATGTTGGAGAAGCTCGACTTTTACGTGGCGATCGACTTCTTTATGAACGACACAGCGCAATACGCCGACATCGTGCTGCCCGGCTCGCTGCACGAAGAAGACGAGGGGACAGTCACGCAGGTGGAGGGGCGCGTGATCAAGATCAACCGCGCGGTTGATCCGCCGGGCGACGCGCGACAGGATTGGCGGATCATCCAGGACATCGCTGCGGCGCTGGGGCGGCCGCGGGGGTTCACGTTCCGCGAACCGCGCGAGATCTTTGACGAACTGCGCCGCGCGAGCCAAGGGGGCGTGGCGGACTATTCCGGCATCAGCTACGAAAAGATCGAGCGGCAACACGGCGTATTCTGGCCCTGCCCGAGCGAGGATCACCCGGGCACGCCGCGGCTATTCGAGCCGGGGTCGTGGAACGTGGTGGCGCAAGGCAAGGGGCCGTTTTACTTTCCCGATGGCAAGGCGCGATTCAATGTCGCCGAGTATTCGCCGCCGAAAGAAGAAGTCGACGCCGAGTACCCGATTGTGCTCACCACGGGGCGCGTGGTCAGCCACTTCTTGTCGGGGACGCAGACTCGGCGGATTGGCCCCTTGGTGGACGAGTTCCCGGAGCCAGTCGTGGAGTTGCACCCGAAACTGGCCGAGCGACTGGGCATTGCTGATCGCGACTGGGTGACGGTGGAGAGCCGGCGGGGAAGCTGCACGCTGCATGCGCAGGTGGTGCGCACGATCCGGCCCGATACCGTGTTCATCGCCTATCACTGGGCGGGCGCGATGAGCGCGAATCAGTTGACGATCGCGGCGCAGGATCCGCTTTCCAAGATTCCCGAATACAAGGTGTGCGCAGTGCGCGTCCGCAAGGCGGCCGGCCCGCCAGCAGACGCCGCGCGCCAGACGCCGCAGTCCTAAGAAGGGAGCTTTGGTGGGAAAGCCGGGCCAGAAGCATTTTTTCATCGATCCCAATCGCTGCATTGGCTGCAAGTCGTGCGTGGAGGCGTGCAGCGAATGCGACACGCACAAAGGGCATTCGATGATTCACCTGGAGCAAGTCGATCGGTCGGTTTCTCCCCAAACCGTGCCGGTGGTGTGCATGCACTGCGACAGCCCCACCTGCGCCGAAGTGTGTCCGGCCGACGCGATCAAGCGCACGGCCGACGGCGTGGTGCAAACGGCCCGCAAGCCGCGCTGCATCGCCTGCAACAATTGCGTGCTGGCCTGCCCGTTCGGCGTGCCCAAGATGAACAGCGACTTCGAACTGATGATGAAGTGCGACATGTGCTACGACCGCACGTCGGTCGGCAAGCAACCGATGTGCACCACCGTTTGCCCAAGCCGCGCGCTGCACTATGGGACGTGGGAGGAGATCGAGCAGTTGCGGC